>DASZOW010000573.1:0-4153 GCA_035550615.1 Puia sp. | reverse complement strand
TAAAAGCATATAAAATCTGTATCTTTGTTAAAATTATATGTAAAAGCATATAAAATGGATACGCTAGCTGATTTTGTAAAAGCAAGACGAAAGGAAGTAGGGTTGACGCAAGCTGAATTTGCGCAAAGGGCCGGGGTGGCTTTGACCGTCGTGCGTAAGATAGAACAAGGCAAGCAGAACCTTAATTTAGGCGCGGTCAACCAAGTGTTGAAAATGTTCGGTCATATATTAGCGCCGGTGAATAGCCGGGAGATCGAGCCGACTGAAACCGAAGAAACGAAAAAGGACGTTTAATATGCGGCAGGCAACCATCTACTATAAAGACGTGATCGCCGGTCTTTTAACGGAGACTGATGAAGGCGAGTATATTTTTGAATACAATGAAGCGTATCGGAAACTGTACCCCAGGCAATTCATTACCTTCACGATGCCTGTGCACGGAGGGCCGTATAAGGATAAACGTCTGTTCCCATTTTTCGAGGGCCTCATACCAGAAGGCTGGCTGCTGGATATTGCAACCAAAACCTGGAAGCTCAACCCGAATGATCGGATGGGCTTACTTCTTGCCTGCTGCCGAAATTGTATTGGCGCTGTCAGCGTCTTACCAATAGCTGAAAAGTGAACATGGCTAACTGTCTTTATTGTTACCAACCATTGCCGGAAGGCGGAACACCCGATTTTCATGCGAGCTGCAGCCGGATTTTTTTTGGAGCGAAGACCCCGCCCATCTTACCGTATACCCTGAGCAAGATGACGGAACTGGCAAAGAATGTGATAGAACGTAGTATCGCGGTACCCGGTGTGCAGCCAAAAATATCGCTTACGCTGGTTCAAGAGACTATCGACGGCCAAAAAAAAGAGCGGTTGACGATAGTCGGAGCATTGGGGGGCAATTATATTGTCAAGCCACCTTCGACAGAATTTCCGGAACTGCCGCAGAATGAGCACCTAACGATGCGGATAGCCGAAATCTTTGGCATCCCGACTGTTCCGTCGAGCCTCGTCCGGCTGGCGTCGGGCGAGCTATCATATGTGACTCGCCGGATAGACCGCACGGTCGATCAGGAGAAGATCCATATGTTAGATATGTTCCAAATTACCGGGGCGACCGACAAATACAAGAGTTCTATGGAGCGGATAGGAAAGGCTTTGGACAAATATGCCGCCAATACGCTATTAGATAAATTGCGCTTTTTCGAGATGACCGTATTTGCGTTCCTGACCGGGAACAACGACATGCATCTCAAAAACTTTTCCATGATCACGAACGAAAACGGTGACTGGGCACTAGCGCCAGCGTATGACATGCTTAATGTATCCATTGTATTGCCGGCAGACAAAGAAGAGCTGGCTTTAACCCTGAACGGCAAAAAAAGCAAGCTAAACCGAACCGACTTCGAGGATTTAGCAAAAGGTCTTGGGCTGAAAGATCGCCAGGTACGCGGGGTCTTTACACGGTTTGTGGATTCATGGACACTGGCAACGAAATGGATAAACGACAGTTTTCTCTCCAAGGAATTGAAAGAAGCATACAAATCCATGCTTGTCGAAAGGTATTCCCGCCTCGAGGTGGCGTAGACGTTTCTTTTTCTATAAAGCAGACAAATGTGTTTCGGTGAATTCCAGCAGCGAGCCGAGCCTGAGGTCGGCGGCGCCCCATTTGGGCAGATGGGCCTGGTCATGCACGGGAACAGCCACGCAGGTCATGCGGGCGGCTTTAGCGGCGATGACGCCATTAAAGGAGTCTTCGAAGGCCAGGCATTGGATCGGGCTGACGGCAAGCGCTTCGGCACAGTCCATATATACCTGGGGATGCGGCTTGCCATAGGGAAGATGTTCGGCGGAGGCGACGGCCTGGAATTCGTTTTGGATGCCCAGCTTTTCGACGACTACATTTACAAGCGCAAGGGGTGAGGAGGTGGCGAGGCCTATGCGGAAATGGTGTGCTTTGAAGAAAGATATGATCTCTCCGACACCGGGAAGCGGGTTGGCCGTGGTACGGATCTTTTCGATCACGTGTTGATGGAGGGCAGCTTCTGCCGCAGGGATGCGTTCTTTGCCGATGCTGAAATGACCGAACCAGTAATCGAGCCATTCCCTTGTGCGAAGACCTGTAGTATGATGATATTGCACCGGCGTAAGGGTAACATTGAACTGGAGCAAGGTTTCCATACCGGCTTCCTGCCAGCAAGGTTCGGAGTCGATCAGCAGACCATCCATGTCGAAGATAACAGTATTCAATCGCATAGGACCGCAAAGTTACTGAGATGTGTCGAGTATTACGTAATTTAGAGGCACGATGGTAGCATTGAGAGAACGATTGAAGCAATTCCGGCTCATACGGAAGCTTGTCTATGCGGTTGTGGGGATGGTCTCTTATCCCGGCTTGACGATCGTGAATCGCCTTAAGATCAGAGGTACGGAGCATCTGCGTAAATTGCCCAGGCAGAACGTACTTTTTGTAAGCAATCACCAGACTTATTTTGCGGATGTCATCACTTTTCTACACATATTCTGTGCGGTGAAGTGGGGAAAGAAGGATCGGTTGGGGGCGCCTTATTATCTACTCAATCCTTTTACGAATGTATACTATGTGGCGGCGGAAGAGACGATGCGCGCCACATGGGTGAGCAGGCTTTTTACCATGGCCGGGGCGCTGACCGTGAAACGGACCTGGAACACCAGCAGTCATGAGGTGCGGAAGGGGCTGGACCCGTCGGATACGCGGAAGATCTTCCGCGCACTGGATACGAGCTGGGTGATCACGTTCCCGCAGGGGACGACAAAAGCCTTTGCTCCGGGAAGAAAAGGGACGGCGAATATCATCAAGCAGACGCATCCCATAGTAGTGCCGGTGGTGATCAACGGGTTCTGGCGGGCCTTTAACAAAAAGGGGTTGAAGTTCAAGAAAAAGGGCATAGAACTCTCGGTGACCTTTAAAGAGCCGCTGAACATCGACTACGACGCGCCTGCAGAGGTCATTCTCGAGCAGGTCATGGATTCGATAGAGCAGAGCAAGAAATATATGATGATGGGCGCCCATCACTGGATCAAGGCGCCGGTTTGATCCCTATTTAAGAAAATAGGCTCTTAGCTCGCCTGCTTCTTCGGGTTTCATTTTACCGCCGAGGATCAGGCGAAGCTGTCTTCTGCGGAGGGCGCCATCAAAGAGTCTTTTTTCCTCTTCCGTCTCGGCGATGAGTTCGGGGACCGGCCGCGGACGCCGGTTCGGGTCCAGCGCCACGAATGTATAATACGCTTCGTTACTTTTGTATTTATATTGCTCGGTATGATCTTCGCCCCAGACCTTGAGATGGACTTCGATCGAGGTATTGAAGGCGCGGCTCGCCTTGGCTTCTATATGTACGACATTGCCGAGCTTGATCGGGTTTTCGAACGAGATGTTATCTACAGAGGCGGTGACCACCGGGGCATTGCAATGTTTCCCGGCAGACAGGGCGGCGGCGATATCCATCCAATACATGAGGCGACCACCCATGAGGTTACCGAAAACGTTGGTATCGTTGGGTAGTACGAGCTCCGTCATGACGATGAGGGATTCTTTTGCCGTCTTTGCTTTATTTTGCATACTGCAAATATATACCTATGCGTCGATATGTCATTAGTCTGCAGGTCCTGGTGGCCATGGCGGGGCACCGTTGAAGACATTGGACGACGATCCTAAATGATCGCTTTCTCGCAATTTTTCAGGAAGGCGTCATCGGCGTCCGCGCCGACACCCGGCGTATCGGGCGTTTCGAGGAACCAGCCATTGTAACGCACGCCGCCGGTCACGGGATCTTCGGTATGTCCCAGCATACAGGTGTCCATATCATGAAATACGATGTTATCGTGTGCGAGGGCAAAATGCGCAAAGGCGGTCAGGGCTACACGACTTTCCAGCATACCACCCATCATACAGGGTATACCGTTTTCCAGGCAAACGGCGTCGATCTTTGTGGCTTCGAGGATGCCGCCGGATTTTGCAAATTTGATGTTTACATAGTCACAGGCGCCCGCGGCGATGAGTCTTGCGGCGTCATGATGGTCGAAAACACTTTCGTCCGCCATGATCTTTATCGGCGATTGGCGGCGTAGCCCGGGCAGGTGATGGTCGTCCCAGTGCCGCATGGGTTGTTCGCAGAACTGGATG
>DASZOW010000572.1:0-3912 GCA_035550615.1 Puia sp. | reverse complement strand
CTCGCCATGGACCGTACCCGCGGTATATTGTCCGCGCACCACATTCTTAAAGACCTGGTCACTGGTAAAAGGCCGGATATTCTTCAGCACCTTGACCTTCACATCGCGAATGGCTTCAGCCTCATACTCCTTGGGACACTCCAAAGCGATGATGCAAAGGAGCTGCAGCAGATGGTTCTGGATCATATCCCTCAAGGCGCCGCTGCTATCATAGTAGCCCCCTCGTTTACCAACGCTGACCTCTTCCGCCACGCTGATCTGGACATGATCGATGAACTTATTATTCCAAAGCGGCTCGAACACATGATTGGCAAAACGGAACGCCAGGATGTTCTGGACCATCTCCTTACCCAGATAGTGATCGATATGATAGATCTGTTTCTCCTTGAAACGTTTGCTCAGATAACGGTTCAGCTTCTTCGCCGAATCGAGATCCGTACCAAAAGGCTTTTCCACCACGATGCGATCCAGCGCCTCCCGGTTACACAGCTTGTTGACACACAACGCGTCGGCTATCGGTTCGATGAACCGGGGCGCCACGGCAAAATAGAACATCCGGATGCCGCGCACCTGCTCGATATCTTCGAACTTCTTAAGACCCGTCCTCAGCGTCGTATAGGTTGCCGCCTGCATAAAATCACCCTGGACATAATTGATATGGCCGGCAAAAGTCGCCCATTTTTCTTTGTCGGGTTTCCCCGTCCTGCTGAACTCGTCTACGCCTGCAAGTAGCCATTCACGATAGGCGTCTTGTTCGATCTTGACGAAATCGACGCAGAAGATGGAAAATTTTGCCGGAAGATGACCATCTATATAAAGGTTGTAAAACGCTGGAATGAGCTTACGAAAGGTCAGATCGCCTTTGGCCCCAAAGATCGTAATCGCGGCCGGTAATACTTTCTTCTGTTTCATATACCAAATTTAAGGAAAGAGGCCCGTCAGGGCCTCTTTTATCTTGTTAAGGATGCCAGGTATTATTGGAGACATCGGCGTCCGGAAGTCGTTGGTCCGGATCGACCGTCACCTGGCTGATCTTGCTGGTGCTGGAATAATGGAACTTCCACGTCGCACCTTTCATCCAGATCTCGACAGGCAGCTTCACGCGGTTGGTGGTACCGTTGTCTTCTTTGACCTCGACCGTCACAGGCATCGGCAGCTTCCCCTTGTTCTCGATAACAATGGTAGCCCCCTGCGCGGGATCATTGTGCACATACTCCACCCCCGTGACGGCCTGATCGATCTTCCAGTTGTTGAAGAACCAGCCGCGCCAGAACCAATCGAGTGTCTCGCCCGAAGCATTCTCGATGGCATGAAAGAAATCGTACGGGGTAGGATGTTTAAAGGCCCACTCATGCACATAATACCGCAAGGCATAGTCAAAACGCTCTTTACCCAAAACTTCTTCCCGTAGCAATTCAAGACCCGTGCCAGGCTTGTTATAAGACAACGTTCCCCACTCCCTCTGCGAAGGCATCGCGTCGGGGATGGTCATAATGGGAACAGTGGCCCCATAAAAGGCGCCGGCCATCCGCGTACGTCCCCGGAAGGGCATGAGATACTCGCCATTGTTGAAAGCGGAGTCGGCAACGGTGTTGATGTAAGTATTGAACCCTTCGTCCATCCACGGATATTTGCGTTCATTGCTGCCCACGATCATCGGGAACCAGTTATGGCCGAATTCATGCCGCGTAACGCCCCAGAGCCGCCCCTTGCGGCCGCGCGAGCTGCAGAAGACGATACCCGGGTATTCCATCCCACCCACGATACCGGCCACATTCGTCGCCACAGGATAAGTAAACTCATAGAGATATTTGGAATAATATTCGATACATCCTTTGACATACTCGGTAGAACGGCCGTACGCGGTATCGCCTGCACTTTCTACCGGGTACACGGACTGCGCCAGAGCCTTCTTCCCACTTGGCAGATCTATCCGCGCGGCATCCCAGATAAAGGCCTTGGAAGCGGCCCAGGCCACATCCCGCGTATTGGTACACCTGAACTTCCAGGTCAACCGGTTTTTGGCAGGACGGCTGGCGGGATCGGTGACCTCGCTCTCGCTGCGGATCGCCACCGTCTTTTCGCTGGTGCGGGCCTGCGCCAAACGATGGACCTGCGTAGGTGTCAGCACCTCCAACGGATTCAGCAGCTCGCCGGAACCGACCACGATCATATCCGCCG
The DNA here is from genome assembly GCA_035550615.1 of Puia sp. Taxonomy (GTDB): domain Bacteria; phylum Bacteroidota; class Bacteroidia; order Chitinophagales; family Chitinophagaceae; genus Puia. The sequence continues at coordinate 1,731 of DASZOW010000572.1, read as the reverse complement.
GCACATTGATATTGTATTCGATATTGCCGTATTCGAGATAGAACTCGCCCTGCCCAAGATACGGCAGCGTATTCCAGCCCATCACATTATCGAATACGCACATCCGGGGATACCACTGGGCGATCTCATAGATCCAGCCATTCCTGGTCTCCAGCCGGCCCATGCGATCGGTGCCATACTGCGGTACCTTGAAACTGTATTCCACGGAAAGTCTTATCGTTCCGCCCGGTTTCAGGGCGCTAGGCAGCTTCACCTGCATCCGGGTATCGGAAACGAGATAGTCGGCAGCAGCCGCTTTGTTCGTTGCCGCATCGATAAGCCGGACGGATTTGAGCTCGTAACCGCCGTCGAATGCATCCCGGTTTGCCCACCGGCCACCGGAGAGATCGGTTATAGCCACTCCCCGGGACTTGAGACTATAGATATTCTGATCGAGCTGAAGCCACAGAAAAGGCAGAGACTGCGGGCTGTTGTTCTTGTAAGTGATGACTACGGTGCCCGATACGGACTTGTTCTCGTCATCCAGGCTGGCCGTGATCTTGTAGTCGGCCCTGTTCTGCCAGTACTTGGGACCGGGAGCGCCGGCCGCCGTACGGACATCATCGCCATAGGACGGATAGAAAATCGGTGCAAAGGCTTCGTGCGGATTGTACTCGCTTGTAGTAGACGTGGTGGCCTGGGCCCGGACGGCCTGCTGCGAAAATAGCAAAGCGGTCACAGCCAGGGATCCAAGAAAGATTCTCATGGTGATTCTAGTTTTTGGTGACGCGTGCGAAGGTAGCGATCCGGGGAAAAGTGCGGCTTATTTTAAGGATGTGCGGAAAAAAAGAAGGCTGTTTGGGCTTCGGGCCGAAAAAAACGGCCGTTCTCCTTGGTATAATCACCCAACAGCGCCGCCGTATATTCATCGACGGGACGACTGTAGACCTCGATGGGCGAGCCCTGCTGGATCGACCTGCCCTCCCGCAACACCAGCACCTCGTGCGCCCAAGGGAGGATATCCCGCGGATCATGCGACACGAGGATACACGTAATGTCGAACCGGCAGGCAGAATCGGCGATCACCTTTTTCAGGATGCGCTTGTGGATCATATCCAGGTTGGAAAATGGCTCGTCGAGCAACAGCAGACGCGGCGGATGTACCAGGAGACGCGCCAGCGCGATCCGCTGACGTTCGCCCCCCGAAAGCTGGTCTGTTCGCCGTTGCAACAGATGATCGATATGACAAAGCCGGTAGAGACCCGTCGCATCCTCCGGGCTTAGATCGTTGGCATACGAAAGCACCTCCTCCACATGATAATTATGCCACAGCTCGAAATGCTGCGACAGATAGGCAATACCAGGCTCGCCCGGGATCAGCCGCTCCAACGGGCCACGGACCCTGCGGCCCTCGAACCAGACCGCGCCCTTCACAGGGGCGGCCAACCCGCCGATGATCTTCAGGAGATTGCTTTTACCCGATCCGGTCTCTCCGGCAATGGCGAGACGCCGGCCCTTGCGCAGGGTAAAACTGATATTATCTAAGGCGGCTTCCAGGAATTCCATGACGCCAAAAATAAACAATCAATTTTACCTATCTTGCCTTCTTTGTCTGTTCGCATATGTCTGATCATTCTCCATCTTTGCGGTCGGTACAGGTTACCCGCTATGTGACTCCATTGCGGGAAGGCGGCTCGCTGCCTGCCATCGCAGAAGCCGATGACGGTTTTTTATATGTGCTGAAATTCCGGG
>DASZOW010000571.1:0-2897 GCA_035550615.1 Puia sp. | reverse complement strand
ATAAGCAGTAAAAAAACGCTGCTCTCGGCAACGGTCGACCTTTACCGTTCGCTCGGGGGTGGCTGGAATTGATCGCAAACATCAATGCCGCAGGAGGAGAAAGAGGAAAAGGGCCACCGCGATTGCGCCGATAATAAATACGATCCACCCCCGTCTCCTGGCCGCGGGCGAATACGCCGGCACCTGGCTGCCATCCGGTAAGGTCTTTTTCTTAGTGGCTGCGATATACCCCGACACCACGCCGCCCAAACCCGAGTCCTCGGGCTTAGCGAGTTCCGCGAGACGCTTGGCCTTTAAGCTATCGGTAAGCTCCTGGGTCATGGGAAGCCCGTGATCTGTCAGCAGCTTCCGCGCAAGCACATAATCAAAGACCCCCCACTCGTCCGGCCTGGTCAGGATCTCCAGCAACTCCTGGTCGGTAAAATCGAACAAATAATAGTCGGGACTGACACCCTCCAGGTGCTCTTCATAATAGCTTTCCAGCGCCGCACGAGCACGGATAAAATCTTCCGGGGCGATCATGAGGTCGATCGAAAATTCCGGCGTATTCCCAATGATCACGGGATCGACATGTGGCTGTTGGCTCTCTATCTCATATTCGATACCCGCTGCCGCCAACCTTTCGCCTATCGCCCGGGCCACGGCAGGGTCATTGTATTTCTGGAACGTAAGTAGCTTGGACATTATGATAAAAATAATAAAAACCCCCGACAAACCGGTGGCTATCGCCAATCGATACCTTTGCCCCATGTCAACACCAAATAATACAGCAGTACGTACGGCTTTATGGCGGGCGCTGCATTTGCAGGTCGATGCATCACCTCATATCATCGAAGACGAGATCGGCTTGCAGCTGGCAGCCCCGGAAAAAACTGGCAACAGCGGCCAGATATGCATCCGGGTTTCACTAAGCAGGCCCGCGCCTCGATCGTCGCACGCGCAAGGTTTGTGGAAGACCTGGTAGCATCGGCAATGCCCAAGGGAATTCATCAATATGTGATCCTGGGAGCAGGTCTGGATACCCTGGCCTTGCGGCGCAGGGATCTTATGGCTAACCTCAAAGTCTATGAGATCGACGAACCCGAAACGCAGGCACGCCATTCTTAAGCTTTTTTACGCCGGCACAGATGCTGGAACTTTCGGCGGAGGCAGGGCTGCCGAATGCGCGTATCGTATCGGGGGGTGATCTTTCCGCGTGGTATTTTCAGGCCAGAACAGACAATCTTTTTACCTCGAACGGCGAGCAGATCCTTTTGGCTACGGTTGACTGGTTCATGCTTCCTGGTGAGCTGCTTCCTTATGATAGGCATCGATGAGCCTGCGCTGGATCTCGGGCGGGACAGAAGCATATTCATGAAATTTCATCCGGAACTTGGCCCGGCCCTGCGTAAGCGATCGCAGTGTCGATGAGTAGTCATGCATTTCCGCCAGCGGTACCCTGGCGATGATCTTCGTGAAATGGCCTTCCGCATCCATGCCCTCCATGATAGCCCGCCGCGTTTGCAGATCGCTGATGATACCGCCGGTCTGGTCGTCCGGACATAACACCGTAACGTCATAGACGGGTTCGAGGATCTGCGGATCTGCCTGCTGAAAGGCCTGTTTAAAAGCCATCATGCCGGCAATCTTGAACGAGATGTCATTGGAGTCCACGGGATGCATTTTTCCATCGTACACGATCACCCGTACGTCCCGGACATGAGAGCCGGTGAGGGGCCCTTCATGCATCTTATCCATGACCCCTTTGAGAATGGAGGGAAGAAAACGCTGATCTATAGCCCCGCCGACGATACAATTGAGGAAGACAAGTTTTCCACCCCAGTCCAGCTGGAATTCTTCGCGTCCCCGAACAGAGAGCCCCCTGGGATCCGGCATACCTTCGAACCAGGGTTCCACCTGCATATACACTTCGCCGAACTGCCCCGCCCCACCCGATTGCTTTTTATGACGATAGCTGGATTGCACGGGCTTGCGTATCGTCTCGCGATAAGGAATGCGTGGCCGGCTGAATGTGGCGCGCAGGTTTTTGGAAATATGTTCCAGCTTCCACTTGATCACCGACAGATGCAGTTCGCCCTGGCAATGGATGATCGTTTGTTTCAGCTCCTGCGACATTTCGAGCAGCACGGTAGGATCCTCTTCGCAAACCTGCCGGATGGCCGTCGCGAGCTTTTCCTCCTCTCCTTTCTGCGCGGATTCTATCGCAACGCTCATCAGCGGGCTGGGGAATTCTATCGGGAACAGCTCCAGGTCCTTGCCTGGGGCATAAAGCGTATTGTTGACATGAGTATGTTTAAGTTTGATCGTAGCGCCGATATCGCCCGCCGACAGTTCGTTCACGGATATCCGCTTGCTGCCTTCTACCACAAACAGCTGATTGATCTTTTCTGTCACCCCATCGGCCCCGTTTACCAGCTCCATGCCCGGTTTGATCGTTCCCGAATACACCTTGAAAAATGACATCTCGCCGATATGGCTTTCCGAAAGCACCTTGAAGACGAAGATACACGGCGGCCCATTGGGATCGCAGGGCAGGCTGGTGCCTGAAACGGTGAGTTGGGGCGGCATATCGGCCGGGCCGGGACAAACGTTGTCGATAAAGCCCATGAGCCTTCCGCTTCCCATGTTCTTTTTGGCAGACAGACAGAAGAGCGGAAACAGATCGTGGTTGATCATGGCGCTCTTAAGCCCCTGGCGCATGTCATCCTCTTCCAGGTTGCCTTTCTCGAAATATTTCTCCATCAGGGTTTCATCATTGCCGGCAATGGCTTCGATCAGCTCTTTATGAAGAAGATCGGCCCTGGCCCGTTCCGATTCCTGGATAGGCAGTTTTTCCGGGCGGCCGCCCTCTATCCCGAACCGGTACTGCGTCATCTGCAGGACGTCGATAATGGTAT
>DASZOW010000570.1:0-4336 GCA_035550615.1 Puia sp. | reverse complement strand
GATCGGCATCGATATCTCGCGTTACGACCTGGCCAAGGCCAAAACGGGCTATCTACCCTTCCTCTCCGCATCTGCCGAGCTGTCTACCGGCTATTCCAACAACGGTTCGGATGATTATACCCGGCAGCTGGACAACAATTTCTTTCAGCAGGTGGGGCTGAACCTGTCCATCCCCATATTCAACAGGCGCTCGGTAAAGACGGCGGTCGAGAATGCGAGGATCGAGGTCGAGAATTCGAAGCTGAATTTACAGAATACGCAGACGACCCTGGCGTTGAATATCGAACAAGCCTATATCAATGTCATCAATGCCCAGGGGCAGTATGATGCCGCGGTGGAAGAGCTGCGGGCCAACCAGGAAAGTTTTCGCATTGCAGGCGAGGAGCTCAAGGTCGGCGCCTCCAATATCGTAGATTATCTACAACAGAAGACCCTGTATACCCAGGCCTTCCAGGCGTATATCGAGGCGAAGTACAATGCGGCGTTAAGCATCAGGATCTATGATTTCTATATGGGAACAGACATAAAATTATAAACGCACTCAGATCATGAAGCGAGTAGTCATTATCATTGTTGTACTTCTGCTTGCCGGCGCCGGCACCTGGTATTTTTTCTTACGTAAGGAGGAAAAGCCGATGGTCCTGGAAACGGAGGTGCCGAAATACGGCTATATCTCCAGGAGCGTAACGGCTACCGGCACCGTAGAACCGGTAGATACCGTAGCCGTAGGATCGCAGGTATCGGGAACCATCCAGAAGATCTATACCGATTTTAACGCCAAGGTCAAAAAGGGACAGTTGATCGCCGAACTCGACAAGTCGCTTTTCCTTGCGCAGGTCGATCAATACAAAGCCAATCTGGCGGAAGCGAAGGCCGCGGCGATCTACCAGAAGAGTACGTTTGACCGCCAGACCCTGTTGTATAATACAGGCGCCATCTCGAAGGCCGATTTCGAAAGCGCGCAGAACCAGTATTTAGCCGCCAAGGCGACGGTAGAGAGCGTACAGGCGCAGCTGAATGGCGCGTTGAAGAACCTGCAATACGCCAGTATCTATTCGCCGGTGGACGGTGTGGTCATGACCAGGAATGTCAGTGTCGGTCAGACGGTGGCCGCCAGCTTCAATACCCCGACCCTTTTTATCATTGCCAAAGACATAAGCAAGATGCAGGTGCAGGCGGCGGTCTCGGAGGCCGATATCGGCGATGTCAGGATTGGCGAGCGGGTGACCTTTACCGTGGATGCTTATCCCGATATCTCCTTTACCGGTACGGTCAACCAGGTGCGGCTGGAACCCGTGACGACGGCCAATGTGGTCACCTATTCTACGATGGTGACGGCGCCCAATGCCGATCTCAGGCTTAAGCCGGGGATGACGGCCAACATCTTTATTTTCACCAAGGAGGTGGATAGCGCGTTGCTGATCACCGCCAAGGCGATAAAATTCAAACCCGACCCCAGCCTCGCCAAACAATATCAGTTGATCCCCGATACAATCGACGAACATGAAGTGAAGGCCGAGGCAAGGCGTTCCTCCTCCAATCCCCTGGCGGCGCCCAGACAGCGGCATGATTCCGCCAGCAGGCAGATCGACAGCGCGCCGGTCACGGGTACTCCGGCATTTGTGTGGGTGAGATACGGCGACAGCCTCGTCGAGAAAAAGATCACCACGGGTCTCAATAACGACACCAAAGTCCAGGTGCTCAGCGGTCTCGACGTCAATGACGAGATCGTGGATGGCGCCGAAGTGGCGGCCAAAGGAGCAAAGACAGGTCCGGTACGCAGTCCCTTTATGCCGACGCGGCGCAGGGGTGGTAGTGGCAATCGAAGCGGCGGCGGTGGCAGCGGAGGCGGCGGCGCCAGACCGTCGGGAGGCGGTGGCAGATAGCAGGCAGCGGCAGGCCAAAAAAGACAAACCGATGAGCGACCAGAAAATATTGGAATTACGGGATATCAAACGGGAGTTCCGGATGGGCTCGGAGATCGTGCGGGCCCTGAAAGGCGTTTCTTTTGACGTGCGGTCGGGCGAGTTCCTGACGATCATGGGAAGCAGCGGATCGGGGAAAACTACCTTGTTGAACACGCTGGGCTGTCTGGATAAGCCGACGGAAGGGACCTATCTGCTGGATGGGGTCGATGTGCGTAAGCTGGGACGGAATGAGCTGGCCAAACTACGGAACTCCAAGATCGGGTTCGTGTTCCAGGCTTATAACCTGCTGCCGCGGACCTCGGCGCTGGAGAATGTAGAGCTGCCGTTATTGTATAATCCCGATATGAGCGCCAGGGAAAGAAAAGAGCGAGCCGTAAAGGCCTTGCAGGCGGTGAATCTCGGAGACAGGCTGGACCATACGCCCAGTCAATTATCGGGGGGCCAGCAGCAGCGAGTGGCTATAGCCCGGGCATTGGTCAACGAACCGGTGATGATCCTCGCAGACGAGGCCACGGGCAACCTCGACTCGCGCAGCTCGTATAGTATTATGGCGCTGTTCCAGGAACTCAATGAACAGGGAAGGACGATCGTATTCGTGACCCATGAACCCGATATCGCCGCTTTCAGCAGCCGGACAATCATGCTCAAGGACGGCAGAGTTATCAAGGATAGTGTCAACGAGAACAAGAAATCGGCCAGGGAGGTGCTGGCCTCGCTGCCCAAGTCGGAAGACTATTGATGGAGGAAAATATATGAGCTTATTCAATCTCCTTAGGATCGCCTTGAAGGCGCTGCAAAGAAATAAGCTGCGGGCCTTTCTCACCATGCTGGGTATCATCATCGGCGTGGGGGCGGTGATAGCCATGGTGGCTATCGGCCAGGGTTCCAAACAAAGCATTCAGTCTGCTTTGTCGGGTATGGGATCCAATATGATCATCATCCGGCCCAACAGCAATATCTCGGCGGGCGCCCGGCTCGACGCTACGAGCGTACAGACGCTGACACTGGATGATGTCAAGGCCCTGCAGAAACAGGCGCCCGATCTTAGTGCCGTGTCACCAATGGCCAATGCCAAAGGGCAGGCCATTTATGGTAATAACAACTGGCCTACGACCATCCAGGGTGTAGACCCTATTTATCTCACCGTTATCCGGCAATGGCCGCTGCAGGATGGCGTCGCCTTTACGGACCGGGACGTTCAAACCCAGTCCAAGGTCTGTCTGCTTGGCCAGACGGTGATCACCAATCTGTTTCCCAATGGAGAGAGTCCGATAGGAAAGTATATCCGTTTCGGCAATGTCCCGCTGATGGTCATCGGAACGCTGAGCGCCAAGGGCGAAAGCGCTTTTGGGCAGGACCAGGACGATGTGATCATTGCGCCGTTCACCACCGTGCAACGCCGGATCCTGGCCCAGGCCAACTCCACCATCTTTGTACAGAACATCTATGCATCGGCCGTCAACGAAGCGGCGACAACGGCAGCCTCGGACGAGATCTCGGATATCCTGCGAACGACGCACCGCCTTAAACCCACGGATGAAGACGATTTTGCCGTCCGGACGATGCAGGAGCTGATCAATACCTTTTCTTCCACCAGCCAACTGCTGACGATCCTGCTGGCGGTGATCGCGGGCATCTCGCTGCTGGTAGGCGGCATCGGCATTATGAACATCATGTACGTCTCCGTCACCGAGCGCACGCGCGAGATCGGTTTGCGGATGTCCATCGGAGCCCGGGGCGTGGATATACTGCTGCAGTTTCTCACCGAGGCGATCCTGATCAGTATTACCGGTGGGATTATCGGGGTGGTCCTCGGCATCACTTCCGCGCGGCTGGTGACCTTTTTTCTGTCCTGGCCGACCCTGGTTACCGAGTCATCCATTGTCCTGTCCTTCCTGGTATGCGCCATTACCGGCGTCTTTTTCGGGTATTACCCGGCGCAGAAGGCTTCCCGGCTCGACCCGATAGAGGCGTTGCGATATGAGTAAATTCAATTTTTGAGCTACCTTTGGTATTATGAACAGAAAAGAAGAGACACTCCGGGACGTGGTGATAAAGTTCGCCGGAGACTCCGGCGACGGGATGCAATTAACCGGAAGCCAGTTCACTAACAACACGGCCCTCATGGGCATCGATCTGGCCACCTTCCCTGATTTTCCTGCCGAGATCAGGGCGCCGCAGGGCACCTTGCCCGGCGTCAGCGGCTATCAGCTCCGCTTTTCCAGCGATCAGGTCTTTACCCCGGGCGACGAATGCGACGTACTGGTGGCCATGAATGCCGCGGCGCTGAAAGCCAATCTCAAAGGGCTGAAAAAAGGCGGCAAGATCATCGCCAATACCGAAGGCTTCGATCAGAAGAACCTCCGGCTCGCCAACTACCCGGATGGAGTCCATCCCCTCGAGGACAA
>DASZOW010000569.1:0-16493 GCA_035550615.1 Puia sp. | reverse complement strand
GGTTGGATGGATGTAGCCCAGCAGCTATCGATGAGGGCTTCATGGGCAAGGACCGAATAAGCATGCGCAGAGCTTGCCCAAAGAATGGCGAGCAGGCCGATAATCGCACGAATTCGTTTTCCGGATGCAGTCATACGATGTGCGTATTGAATTTGGGAAGGAGCTTCGTTTGCAGTTACCAAATATAGCGTTTTTCATACTGACGATGGAGAGCGGTGTTGGGAGGTGTGGAAGTGGGACAATTCTTCCATGCCCGAATCTCGTGCTTTTGTTGAGTTCTTTCTGAAGAAGTGTAGTACCCTTTGCTCTATCCTGTCTGTTAATAAATCCTCGCAAAAATCCGAAAGACTCGGCGCTGTCTATTAACGTTGAGAATTGCGGATTGGACCGAATGTAGTGAAGCTATGGTATTGGTATCTCAGTGATTTGGCGAATACGGGACGTGGAGGCTTTTGAAGGGATATGCCGAACCGCCATGATTATTGGAAGTCAATTATTTGTGTGTCATTGCTGCGGCCGATAGAGAAATTCGTATATTGAAGTCATGCGAAACCCTAAATGGCATAGGGACGAGATCATCCTTGCTTTGGACTTATACTTTTCAACCGACCGGGGGCCGATCGACAAAAAAGAACCCCAAGATCATTGAATTGAGTAAGACGCTCAATGCGCTGCCTATTTTCGAGGAACGGCCCGACGCGGAGAAGTTCAGGAACCCGAATGGCGTAGCTACTAAGTTGTCTAACTTTTTGCCATTTGACGAAAATTATAAGGGAAAGGGATTAGATCATAATTCGAAACTTGACAAAGAACTGTTCCAGGAATTCCGCACCCAAAAGCCTCGCCTTCACAAGATCGCACAGCAGATAAAGCTAGTCGTTAGTAATTCTGATCTTAAGGAACTCATTGAAGCCATCGAAGAAGATGATGAGTCGCGTGACGATTCTGTTCTGGAAGGCCAAATCCTTTACCGATTACATAAGGTTCGCGAACGCGAGCGGAAGATCGTTCAACGAAAAAAAGACCAGGCCCTCGCGCAGAGCGGAAAGCTGATTTGCGAGGCATGTGAATTTGTGTTTGCGGATTTTTATGGTCCCCTAGGCGTAGGATTCATTGAATGTCATCATCGTGTTCCATTGTCTCAATTCAAAGTTGAAAAGCGAACGGCTTTAGATGACCTGGCACTGGTGTGTAGCAATTGCCATCGAATGCTGCATAAAAAGATTGATGCTCTTAGTATTGAAGATCTAAAAATGCTGGTTAGATATCCGCGATAGTTGCAGGGTATAACCAAATTGTTCATTTATGGGCTAAGATATGTATATTAGTAAGTGCTCAACAATGCGAAATTGCGATCGAGATTCAGGACGATCTCCATCCTATGCTATTGCCTTATCCTTTTACAAGGCATGATCCTGGCGATGCCGTTTATTTTCGCGCTGACATTCGGGTTGCCATATGCAGAGCCGACAGCATTGCCTTTTCTTCTATTGGCTGACACGGGCCTAGTAATTTTGGTCGTTTTGAGGTTTACGGAAAAAAGTAGGTGGACAATTGCCCTGGAATGCATAGTCTATCTCATGCTCTTGTCTCCTTTGGCTCGCGCACTGGCGGTCTTCCCTCTGCAAATGTTTAGCTTGGTTGGATTTTTTGTTCCCTTTGCTGCATTCGTGATACTTTACCCATTTTCGGTGATCTTTTCCTGGTTGGAATACAGACATCGATAGCAGGCGCTTAACCCTCTATCTGGCGAGGCGAAACCCCAGGTGCGACTACCCTACTCACAAGCGTAGAGGCCATGGACGCTAGGGGAAGATGTAGGGATATGGCTCTCCTTAACTATAGAAAATTGCGAAGGAATCCGCTACATATAATTGTCGAAGCGAATAGGGAGGGTAGAAATTCGTATGTATCATGGAGTAAGTTTGAGCCTTTCGGTAGTACTTGCAGCGACCGGAAGGATGGCCATTGATTCTGGGCAGACCTAGACGGAAGGAAGGGCAGCGCATCGAGTTATGGCTGAGAATAAAAAAATTGCTAGCCAAAAGTATGTAAAAAAAGGGAGATTTGGCTGGGAATAATTGGGGGCCGACCGGGATTGGGGTTTAGCCGGGGGGCCGCACCGGTTTTATACGAGTCCGTGCTCGACGGCGAGGCGGATGAGGGCCGCGGTATTGTTGACCTGGAGCTTGGTGAGCATGTTCTTCCGGTGGGTGTCCACGGTCGAGGGGCTTACGAATAGTTTGGCGGCGATCTGGATGTTCGTCAGGCCGGCCGCAATGTGTTGCAAGACCTCCTTTTCTCTTTTTGTAAGTTGGGGCAGCTGATCGGTGGCTACAACGGAAATGGGACGTAAGAGGTGCGCCATGTCGAGGCTCATATACAGCTTGCCGGCCATGACGGAAGCGATGGCCTCGGCGATTTGTTCCTGGGAAGCGCTTTTGATCAGGTAGCCGTGGGCGCCGTTCTGGATCATTCGGGATATATAGCTGCGGTCGCTAAAGGTGCTGATGCCTAAGATCTTCAGGGCAGGAAATTCATTGCGCACCTTTTTGCACAGGTCGATACCGCTGATATCGGGCAGATCGATATCCAGCAGCAGCACATCCCCCGCCGCCTTTTTCAACATATCGATAGCATCGATGGCATTGCGGGCGGTACCGATAACCTGGTGGCCCTTTAATCTTTGGATCACGGACGTTAACCCTTCGATAACGACGGGATGGTCGTCCACAATAAAAATGGATATCACGCTCTTGAATTTATTTAACGGTTCCTTCTATGGTTACGGAAGTGCCCTCACCGGGGCTTGTCCGGATGTCGAGAATGCCGTCGAGATAGCCGGCCCGCGCCTGTATGTTCTGCAGCCCCGCGCCTTTTTTCTCCAGGGCGCTGTGAATGTCGAATCCCTTCCCATCATCTTCCACGGTAAGACTGATCTTATCGGCCTCTCTGACCAGTTGGATCAACACTTCTTTGGCTTCGGCATGTTTAATGACATTCGTCAGCAATTCCTGGATAATGCGGTAAAGGACGATCTCTGTATCCTGCTCCATACGGCGCTCCAATCCATAAGTTTGCAGGCGCACGCTCAACTGGCCGGAATGATCGATGCGTTCGCAATAGTTCTCGAGCGCCTCCTTCAACCCGTATTTGATCAACGCCTCGGGCATCATATTGTGCGAAACCCGACGCAACTCGTTAATGGAATTGTCCAGCTGCCCGATGATATTGTCGACCGCCCGGGCATTTTCTTCGGATAAAAATTGATTTCCGCTCATAGTGGATAAACTTAATTTCATTCCTGATAATAATCCGCCAACGCCGTCGTGCAGGTCCTTGGCAAGACGACTGCGTTCCTGCTCCTGCCCCTTCATCAACGACTGGGCCGCCACCAGCTTTCGCTCCGTTTCGAGTTCCTGGATGCGCCGGTTTTGCAGCTCCTCGGACTGCTTCAGCAAACGATGCTTCCCTCGCAGGTTTCGATACAGCAACACGCCAACAAGCAATAGGAGGAAAGCGCTTGACAGGCTAAAAATGACCTGGTGCTCCTTTTTGCGCAAGGCCAACTGCTGAAGCTGGCTATTCCGCTGCAACACGAGGATACTATCGGCCCGCTGTTTACTTTGATACCGGTTCTCGATCTCGTTAATCTTCCTGCTGGTTTCTCCCGCATTCAGACTATCGCTCAACCGGATATACCGATGGTAATATTCGGCGGCCGCTTTGAAATGTTGTTGGAGCCGCTCGATGTCCCCCAACTGTCCTATTATCCCGGTCTCCAGCCTTCTGTTCCCTAATTCTCTGCTCAAACGCAGGGCAACCTCGAGTGTGGCAACGCTTTTCGGATAGTCTTGGGCATCCCGGTAAACAAGGCCCAGGCAGCGAAAGGCATTCATTTGATTGAAGACGTCGCCGGTCTCACGGGCATAGCTCGCGGCCTTCTTAAAGGATGCAATGGCCTCCGGAAAATGCCTTGTTTTTTGATACAGTCTGCCATAACCAAGATACAATTTATGAAAAAGGGCCGGCGACTGTACTTTATAGGCAAACGTTTCTACACGGGCAAGCTGGGCTTTGGCTTTTGGAAAATCATTGAGACCGAGGTAATCGTCGACCACATACAATTCTACAAAGCCGGTCAACTCGGGGTTCTTCTTTTGCTTTAGGCTGGCATCGACGGCTTTTAAGTCATACTCAAGCGTTTTGTCCGGCTGTTTCAGATCGCTGTAAACTGTCGCCAACGCGCCATACAGTGTGCCGAGCACTTCCCATTTATTATCGGCCCGGCTCCGCTCCATTGTTTGGATCGCAGCCAGATAGTAACGGGTGGCAGCGACATAATTGCCTCTTGCGACTTCTACATTTCCGATATTTGCTTTGTTCGACACGGCGGATTCTTTGGCAACCTGCGAGCCGGATAAAGCATAGAGGCTGTCGGCCAGGTCCAGGTAATACATAGCCGTGTCAAATTCTCCCTGATAATAATGGATGACGCCCACGCCGCCCATGGCCTCTCCCTGCCGGTACGCATCCTTGATTTGTTTGGCAAGCTGATAGGCCTCCAGGTAATAATCACCGGCTGTCCGATGGCTGGAATTCCTGAGGTTATCGCCCAGTTCCACCAGAACGTCGATACGATGTGCGCTGGATGTTTTGGCATCCGTCAATTCATGCTTCAGGCTATCCAGATAGGGCGTTTGCGCCGGTACCGGATACCCGGGCAGAAACGACGATAGTATAATTGTCAGGAAGAACCACCGGGAACACGTCACAGCCATGTATTTGACTACAAAATACTGTAAATATGGGCGGGCGGGGAAGCTTTTTGTAAAAATCCCTCTTTTAGGGGATATTCAAAAATCCTGCTTTTCAGGATTGTACAATCTGAGGATCGGTATGACCTTTGACAGGGGATGATACATCTCGACCACTCATTGTAAACGAATCACTCATGAGACGGATAACGCTAAGGTCTTTACTTTTTTCTCTTACCGCCGTGGTTTCGTTGACCCTGACGGCGACCAACGTCAACGGGCAACTGCTGAAGCGGCTTAAACAGGAAGTCAAAAGCCGGGCGGAAAATAAGGCGGTGGAGGAAGCGGGCAATACCAGCGAGAAGGTAATGGACAAGGTGGAAGATGGGGCTGTGAATGCGGTAAAAGGAAAATGCGGAAAAGATAAGACGTCTCCAGAGGAAGGGCCTGCAAACGATACCTCCGGTGAAAATACGGGCCAGCTCCTGGCGGATTATAAGAACTATGATTTTGTTCCCGGCGATAAGATCATCTTCCAACCGGATCTCAGCGGGGAAGCGGATGCGGAATTGCCTGCACGGTTTACTATCAGGGCCGGTACGGCGGAAATAGAATCTTATGAAGGTGAAAAGGTGCTGCATTTACAGCGGGACGCCAAGACGGCGGTCGAGCCCTCGATGAATACGGACCAGTATCTTCCCGAGCAGTTCACGCTGGAATTCGATGTGCTCTATGAAAACCCGGATGGGGACTATTTCCGCTATTCCAGCGATCTCAGGGTGGGCTTCAGCAACAGGGGCGACCAGAATTTTTACAACGGGGGTTTGTATGCATTTGTTATTAACGGCGTCGCTCGATGTTCGCTGGGCAAGACGGGCATCCAGGAATTCCCTGCGGCGCTCCGGAAATCCTTTGGGAAAGGTAATACCTGGCACCACATTGCGATCTATGTCCGCAAAAACATCGGTAAGGCTTATGTGGACGCCTACCGGGTATGCGCTACGAATACATTGCCGACAGGCGCAGGTAAGCTGTATATCAAGGCCGACAGATATGGTATAAAGATCAAAAACCTGCGTCTCGCCGCGGGTGGGGAAGACAAATACAATGAGATAATCGCGGATGGGAAGTTTATTACGCATGGGATCCTGTTCGACGTCAATAAGGCTTCGATAAAGCCGGAGTCGATGGGCACGCTCAACGGGATTGCAAAGCTGATGAAAGATCATGCGGATCTGAAATTCGAGATCGATGGCTACACGGACAGCGATGGAAGCGACGATGCCAATATGAAACTATCGCAAGATCGCGCCGATGCAGTAAAATCGCAATTGGTACAAATGGGCGTCGATGAAGCCCGACTGACTGCAAAGGGTTTCGGTGAAACAAAACCCATCGATAAGAATGATTCGGCCGAAGGAAAGGCGAATAACCGGAGGGTGGAATTTGTAAAGATCTGACTCTAAACTATTATAAGATGAAAGGCTACGGTAGACAATCTATCTTGCTCAGCTGTACATTATTGTCATGCCTCTTAACGGCGGCGCAGATAAAGATCGAACATGCAGACCAGGATAAGGGGACGTTAAAAAGGGAGTCTCACACGCTGAAGTTCATACGCGGCTTTAAAGCGCTGCCGGAGGCGAAGGCTTCCTCATTGGCAAATACCGCCGATAAAATAATGGACGAGATATGCCGCTTTCCCCAGGTCAATACGCCCACGGGTTACAACGCTAAGGTGAATGTCGCCGGTAGTGACCTGGCGATGAAAGATAAAGAACCTAAGTTCACGGTATACTGTTATTTCAGGTATTTGACAAGGGATTCGCGTTACCAGGGGATAAGGGAATCGATGGACGGAGCCGACCTTATTCTTAATATCAATGCGTTCGACATTTTTCATCAGATGGGTAATTACTGGGAGAAATGCAGTAAGCTGAAATTGCCGGTGTTTTTTGAGGCGCCGGCGCTGACCGACTCGACCTCTGACTATATCGAGTTCAATTATAAAGGAGGAGGCCCGGTTCGGATCGTCACCGCAGGCGCCAGGCCACTGCTGGCGCCGTTGACCCGGAAGGAATTCATACAATTCCTGATCGCGGATGACCAGCAGTCTTTAAAAGACGACAATGAGGCGCTCAGGATATCCGGCGAAAGTGAAGAACAGATCAAAAAAATGATGGCCACTCAAAATGAAAAGGACAAGGCCTATTCCGCCTCAACGCTGAAAAGCATGGACTGCTCGATCGAACAGGGAAAAAAGAATGTAACGCAGCTTCAACAAGAGATCGGGGATTGCAGGTCATTGCTGAACACGATGTCCCCCGAAGAGGCGAATGCGCCGGTGCGGCTGGATTATAGTAAAAAGAGCGGCGCCGGAGGTATGGGAAGCCTTCAGCAGTTGGTGCCGGTCGGACGCCGGGAAGGTGTATCACTGGTTAAAGTGAACCCCGGTTTTTACGACCACTCGCCCAACGCGCCGGCAGCGCAAATGATCATGTTATATTATGCCTGGCCGACAGTAGGGTTTACCAAAGCTCCGGACCATCTACAGCAGGCCATGCTGGATCTTTTCAAACAGGTGGATTATCACCGGTTGAAAGAGAGCATGCGATAAGACCGGCCTATACTTTTTGTTCAAAAAAATAAGAAAATGAGTCTATATCGATTCCGGAACCTTATCTTATCCTTCGTAAGCGTTTGTTCCATCGTCATGCCGTCGATGGCCCAGCAAACAAATTCATCGGATATCAAGCCGGAAGATGCCGGTAAACTGATCGAGCAGCAAAAAAAGGAGATCGAGAACGACAAGGACATGGATCCCCAGCAGAAGGCCATGCTGCTAAAGATGTTGAATGGTAAAATGGTGAAGGACGTGACCAGAAAGTTGGATCACGCCGATAGCAAAACGCGGGCGGCCTTCGAACTGGGGGAAGAAATGACGGCCCTCCCGACGCCGGATAAAACGCGGCTCGCCGGGATCTCCGCAAAACCCCTTAGCAAGGCGCAACTGGTCCAATATTTAACCGGGCTTTCGGTGAAACTAAATGCGACGGTGGATGCAGCAACAAGGACCAGCGCAAACAATATCTTTCTGAAAGCAAAAGGCAACGGCGCCAGCCTTAGGCAGGCGGCCCTGGTGGCATGGTACAACGGGCATCCGGAAGAAGGACTACTGCTTGCCGTAAAAGCCGCCAGCCTTTCTTATGAAATAAATGCCCTGAACAATTTAGGCGCGATGCTGGATCTCATCGGGCATGAAGAGAAAGCGGTACCGCTGTTACAATATGCGTTGCGGCATGATAGTACCAACGCTTCCGTGCTCAATAATCTCGGCCGGGCCTGGTTGGGATTGGGTGAAAAGGACAAGGCCAGGAAGATGTTCATCAACTGTATTCATTTTGCGCCCAGGCATCCCGAGGCCAACAATTCATTGGGGTGTCTTTATGAGGCCGCAGGCGACAAGGCGAACGCGGAAGCCTCTTTTAAAAAATCACTGGAAGGCGGATATAATGAAACTGCATATAAACATTTATCCAAGCTGGACCCGGATTTCGATATCGTAGTGCTGGTAGGCCAACATCATAAAGCCCCTGCCTACTTCAACCAATTTAAGATCAAATTGCCGGATGAATGTTACCACCTGGAAGAATCCAAAACAGTTTCGAAAAAATTGGATCTCTTCCAACAGGAAATGGACCGGCTGACGCTTGTTTATAGCCCCTTGCTCGCGTCGGACGTAGAAAAAAATGACGAACAGCTAAAGGCTGCTCAAAATACCATAATGGCCGGTCTCAGCGAGGGGAAAGCCGTAAAAATGGCGGTACCGCCTCTTATGCGGGTAGCGGGATTGATGCTGGCTGGATTGCATAAGGAATATATCAAGGATACGGCGCTGGCAAACAAGGATTACAGGGATAAGATCAATCTATTGCTTGAAAAATATCACCGGGAAACGGAACGCATGACTGCATCATTCAAGGCGCAGTACCGCTATGGAGAAGGGGGCGAGTTGGGCCATCACGCCTGTCTTAATTGTGAACAGGTCAACAGGCAAATGTGCAAGGCGCTGCATGCTGTGGCCAATGAATACCAGGGCGACGCGGCATCGCTTAACCAGGTATACCGGGACCGCTATCACAGACTGCTGTTGAATTACTTCGATGATTTTGTTTACTGGGGCCAGTTATATAACCTCACCGGTTATGGAAGCAACGCAGCTTTTTACCAGACGGTCATCGATTTCCTGATCGAAATGAAGATGCTCTCTTACAAAACACCCTTACTCGATGATCCCTGCCCAGACCCGAATGCAGGCATTGGGAATGTTTCCGTGGACAAATATGAGGCCAATGCGAAACCCCAGTGCCCTATTTCCCTGGTATTGGCCTTCGGAGTGGGAAAACTCTCGTTAGACTGCAGTTCAATGAGTATATCCGGCGGCGAATTGATCCAGGTCGGGTATAAACATGATTTCACCAGCGGCCAATCTACTTTATCGGCCGGGGCGGGGATATCAGTAAATGTCGGCGTGGGGGCGGTGACCGCGGGGGCCGGCGCCGGTGAAACGATCTATGTGACCTTTGATGGAAATGGGAATCCCATGGACGCCGGTATCAAAACGGAGGCAGGCGTCAGCGCCCAGGCTGGTGCGCTTAGCACCGGCGCCAGTATGGACGTTACCTTAAGCATGAATGCAGGGTTTGATTTCACCCCCAGCGGATTGAGTAATAGCATTACGCTTTAGATGCGCTGAGGGATATTCAAATGCTACCCGGTAATGCGGCCGAGGTGGCCTTATCTTCCCGGTGTCAGTAAGATAGCGTCCGCGACAACAACGCCATCGGCCTTCAGATCGCTGATCTCTACATAATTATTCTTTCCCAACGCCGTCAGTTCTACCGTTCCCGCCTTGACCCACTGCCCGGAGGTCTGCCCCTCGACGAGGAGACCGCCTGTCCTGGCCTGCAACTCCCTGCCATTGACAAGCACCGTCGTGTAGGTACTCAGGTTTTTTAGCTTCGGCACATAGATATACAGGTCATATCTTCCTGCCTTTATGAGATCCACGGTAAAGCGAACGGTACTCGAGCTTCCATCGAGGGTCGTGTCCGCCAGCCGCGAAAATCCATAGCTGTCCCGGCGCTGCCGAACCCAATTGCCTCGGGCCACTACATTAGCGGAATCGTCATTGTCGACGATGATCTCGGGCGTGCTGCCATCCGCGAGGGGGTCGGTCTTTAAGATTCGCCTGATGCGGGCAGCGTCGACATCCTGTATGGCCAGATGATTATCGATAGCCAACCCGGCCGCAATGGCGGCAGACTGTCCCAGTTCCATAAACACCGGTTCCATCCGGATGCTGCCGTAGGCGATATGACTGGCTGACAGACATACGGGCACGAGCAGATTGCTGCAGTCGTTCCTTTTGGGGACGATGGCCCGGTAAGAGATGGGGTAGGGCGGGAAGCCACCGATTTGAACGTCCCCTTCGTTCTTGACCATCCCATTGACGACTATCCTTTGGCAGTTGTGTGAGTCCATGGTATACGCGGCCAGCCCGATACCGTCTTCTACTTTTACCTTGCCCTCGCAGTTGGCTTGTGTCATGACGTAGGCGCCTACCATGCGCCTGGCTTCCCGGACATAGAGTTGTGGCGTCCAGTGGCCGTTGTCGGTGTATTCGTCTTTTGGATAGCCCCATTCCAGCATCAGTTTTCGCAGGTGCTCGGGCATTTGCGGATCGTGGCCGATAAAGTACAGCAGTCCTTTGGTATAGTCTATGTGCTGTTGGATGATCTTACTCCGGGTAGCATAGCCGGCATCGGGGTAGTCATAACTATTGCCGATCATGTCGGTGGAAAAGGGGCCGTTGTTATTGATATCGGTTTTGTGATTGGGCAGCAGGTCGAATTTGAGAAAGCCCCACAGGTCTTTGGATGGCTTTGCCGCGAGGTACCGCAGCAGCAGCTGGTACCGTGTAGGGTCATACCGTTCCGGCTGGGTAATGGCTATCCGGTTGGCGGGGTCATCGGTCAGGCAGATACGGTAGTTGTAGGACTGTACCTTTTTGTCTCCCGTACCCGTGGGGGCCAATGGCTCGGGACTGATGCCATATAAAAGCCCGCTGGATGGATCGCCCGGCGTTTTGTACGGATCGACGCCGTCGGGGAATTGGTGTTTCTCACGGAGCTGTACGCCATCATACGTCTCGTCATAGACGCTGTTGGCCTCGCGTCCGACGACATACGATACGCCGGCCTTTGCCATGAGATCGCCTTCGTAGGAGCAATCGATGAATTCTTTGGCGGATATATCGCGGAACACGGCGGCATTCGGGGTTGCGGCGGCATTCGGGGATCCGGAGTTATTCGCGGGTTCGGCGGCAGGGGTGGGCTCCAGGCGGATACGCTTTATTTCCGTGCCCTGTCTGGTGGCCTGTACGATCCGGTAACCATATAGAACATGCAGGCCGGCCGCCTTTACATATTGAGCATAGACGTCCTCCGCCACGTGCGGCTCGAATATCCACTGTTCGAACGTTCCATAGTGCTTTCCGATGCGCCGGTAGAAATCCAGCGACAGTCCCATGATCGCATACTTGTTCCCGATATCCGTGTAACCCAGCCCCCCGGAGCTGAGGCCGCCGAGGTGATGGCCCGGCTCGATCAGGATCACTTTCTTGTGCATCTGCTGCGCCGTGTAGGCCGCGATAACGCCTGCCGAAGTTCCGCCATAGACACATACATCATAGTCGCCCTGCGCCATCAGCCGGCCCGATAAAAAACAAAGAACAACAAACCATTTCATAGTCGATATTTTAGTAGCCGGGATTCTGATCCGTTGCGGGATCGATCGCCTTATTATAATCGAATTCAATCGTGGGGATCGGCCATAACAAATGTTTATCCGCTACGGCAATGCCTTTTATATCCATAATAACCTGCTTGACCACTCCGAGACGTTTGAGATACAACCAGCGTTTACCCTCGGAGCAATCTTCGTACGCTTCTTCTTTTACCAGCAGGTTGATAAAACTGGTCGTGTCTGCATAGCTCGCCAGCGCGAAGTCGACCGTGGGATCGGGTATCAGCGGGTTCTTCCCATAGGCCCGGCGGTGGACCATGTTCAGCTTTTCCATGGCATCCGGCGTCGTTGCCTTGTTCACCCGCATATCGGCTTCGGCATACAGCATCAGGAGGTCCGCGTAGCGGTACATGGGATAATCATTGCCCGCGGCCGTCACGGCTTGTTTGTCGATGAACTTCCTGTTTAGCACCGTCGTATTCCCCAGCCCGAATTTCTGGCCATACCAGTTGGCGCTATAGCGAAGATCGTTCCGGTCCCAGTTCGCCAGGACTTTGTTATTGACGGAATCGCTATAGAACGTATAATATCCCCCGGGCGGATAGTATCCGCTATTGGGATAGAAGGCATACATGGGATAAGTGTTCCCTTGGCCGGAAGGGGCGCGGGCGAATTTCAGGTAAAAGATCTCTTCCGTGGAGTTGGTGACATTAGCGCCAAACAATTTTGCATCGAAGTCGGTGGCTGTTGAAACGGGTACGAGCGAGACCTTATTGGATTGTATGACGGCGAGCGCTTCGTCACGGGCGCCCGCGTACTGGCCCATGTTCATATACACGTCTGCCAGCACTGTCTTTGCGGACCATCTGGAGGGCGTTCCGACGAGGCGGGGGGCGTCGGGCAGATTGGCTTCGGCATATTGCAGATCGCTGACGATAAAGGCATAGACATCGGCCGCGGAACTTCTCTTCAGATCGATGGAATCTATATTGTTTTCTGTCCGCAGCGGCACCCCGGCCCAATTGCGAACCAGGAAAAAATAATCGAGTGCCCGCATGAACCTGGCTTCGGCGATGTATTTGGCCCTGGCGGAGTCGCCGACGGATCTGGCCAACGGCGTCTTTTGGATGATGATATTGGCGTTGCGGATAGAGGCATAGAAATCACTCCAAAATGCGGCTACTCTTGTGACATTGGTATTATCCAGGCCCTGGTAATTGTTCAGGACGGCATGACTGCCTCGGCCGTACATATAGTCGGCGTAACATTCCAGCTGGGTCTGGTATAAGGCGCCAAGGCTGTTTTGGTCCCGCAGGGGACTGTAAATGGCATCGAGACCGGATTCGATCTCTGCCGGGGTATTGTAAAAGTCTTCCGCGGCTATGGACTCGGGATGTTCTTCGAGGGTCTTCTTACAGCCGGCCAGCAAAAGGAAGAAGATCATCGTCGGTAGGAAATATCTTTTCATATTTGGAAAGTAAAAGGTTAGAAATTAAAATCCGCAGCGAATGCCTACGGTTACGGATCTATAGGTAGGATACGTGTAATAGTCGATGCCCTGGGTGATGGAATTGCTTCCTCCATAGGTGTTGACATCGGGATCGTACCACGAGTATTTGGAGATGGTGATCAGGTTCTGCCCACTCACGTACAGTTGGGCGCTGCGCCACCACGCTGCTATCTTGTTCACAGGGAAGTTATAGGCCAGCTGAATATTGCGGAATCGCAGGTAGGAGCCGTTCTCTACAAAGCGGGATGATATATTACCCGTTATCGACCGGGAGGGTTTGGGGTATTTTGCATGGGTATTGGTAGTCGTCCAGTGATCGGTGAATTCGTCCGCCCGCTCGTTCAACCCCATCCCCAGATCGAGCGTGGAGGCGCCGTTGAGATCGAAGATGTCATTGCCCTGTGAGCCGGCAATAAATACGGTCAGTTCAAATCCTTTGTAAGAGGTCACGGAGTTAAAGCCGTAAATAAATTCCGGATTGGGGTCGCCCAAATAGGTTTTGTCGGCGGGGGTGATCTGTCCGTCTTTATTGAGATCGGCATACTGGATGTTACCCGTGGCGGTGTAACCTGTTTCTTTATAGCCATAGAACTTGCCCATGGGCTGACCTTCCCGGAGGATGTTGACGTAGTCGTTGAGGTTACCGGTATACAGCACGTTCCCGAAGATATCCTGTCCCTGGTAGAGCTTCACGACCTTATTTCGGTTAAAGGAGATATTGCCGCCGACCGTCCACTTCACCTGTCCTCGGAGGATGTCTCCTTCCGCTGCGATCTCGAGGCCTTTGTTCCGGACCTCTCCGACGTTCTGCAGCGTCGTCTTGTACCCCATTGATGCGGGCAATTGGACCCGGTTCAGCAGATTCCGGGTATCCTTGATATAGACGTCCGCGGTCAACCGGAGCCGGCCGGTGAAGAAGGCGGCATCCACGCCTCCGTCGAACTGGTTGGTCGTCTCCCATTTCAGATTGCCCGGCAGTGTGGTACCCGGGGCGTATGTCGTGTATAAGTTGTCCGCTCCGAAGATGGTGTTGCCGGAACCCAGCTGGTTCAGGGTCGCATAGGGATTGATGGCTGTGCTTCCCGTGGCGCCATAGCTGACCCTGATCTTCAGGTCCGACAGCCAGCTGACGTTCTTCAGGAATTTCTCGTTGTAGATCCGCCAGGCAAGGGCCGCCGAAGGGAAATTGCTCCATTTGTTGTCGGGGGAATAACGGGAAGAGCCATCCCGCCGGAAGCTCACCGTTGCCAGGTATTTATCGGCAAAGCTGTAATTCACCCGGCCGATAAAGGACAACAGCACCCATTTCTGATAGGAGGTGGAAGCGATGCCCGGGGTGGCGGCCGAGCTCAGGTTACCTGTCTGCGTGACATCGCTCAGGAATCCCGTGCCGGAACCGTTCAGCCCCGTTTGGACGTAGTTCTGAAAGGTGTATCCCGCCGTCACGGACAGATGGTGATCTCCCAGCGTCCTGGTATAAGTAGCGACATTTTCGTTGAGAAGGCTGGTGGTTTGGGTAGTACCTACGGCAGCGCTGCCCACCTGGTTGGTGGAAGGTTCTATTTCGTAGTAGGTATCGGACCGGTTGTTGACGTTCTGGATACCGCCCGAGATACGGATGGAAAGGTCCCTGATGGGTTTGATGGTCAGGGCACCTACGGAAAATACATTGTCGGCCTTGAATCGGTCGCTCACCTTATTTATCGTCACCAGCGGATTGACGATGGTGTTGGAGATAAAGGGATAGGCGGTGTTCAGCCGGCGGTAACTGCCATCATTGTTATAGGGACTGAGGGTAGGTGGTGCATCCAGCATTCCCGAGATGAGGTCGCCTCCCCTGTTGCCGGACCCAGAGTTCTGGTTGCGGCCCTCTCCCCGCGTCAGATAGATATTGTAGGAGACATTGAAGATCTTACTGATGTCATGGCTGATATTTCCGCGGATGGTATACCGGTCATAGTTGCTGTTGCGAATGATGCCGTCCTGCCGGAACACCCCTGCGGACATCGAGAACAGGGTCCTGTCCGTGCCGCCGCTGATGGTGACATTGTTGGTATACATGGGCGCATTTTGCATGACCAGTCCTTGCCAGTCGGTGGAGGGGCCTGTCTTGAACGAATCCAGCTGCTGCTGGGTGAAGTAAGGGCTCAGCCCATCATTGGCGGCTTGTTCGTTGTAGAACTGCGCATATTGCCCGGCATTCATCAGTCTGATCTTTTTCATCGGGCTTTGGACGGTATAACCGGAAGTTACGTCTACCGTGGTGGTGCCTCGTCGCCCGGCTTTGGTAATGATCAGGATGACGCCATTGGCGCCTCTCGAACCATACAGGGCTATCGAAGAAGCGTCCTTCAGGATCTCCACCGAAGCGATGTCCCCGGGTTGGATAAAGGTGGGATTGCCCGGATAGGGAAAGCCGTCTACCACATACAAAGGCTCGTTGCTGCCGAGAATAGAATTGGCGCCGCGGATACGAACGCTGATGCCGCCGCCGGGGGCGCCGTTGTTTTGCTGCACCTGCACGCCCGGAGCTCGTCCCTGTAGGGCATTGATCACATTGTTGGTGGGATAGGAGGTGATCTCCGCCGGCTTCACCTGTGCTACCGAACCGGTGAGGTCGCTTTTGCGGACGGTGCCGTAGGCAACGACGACTATTTCATTGAGTCCTTTGACGTTGATTGCCAGCTGTACCGTGATTTCTTTCCGGCCCTTGAGGGCGATCTCCTGCGTCTGGTAACCCGTAAAGGAGATGATCAGCACCGCATTTTCCCTGATGCCATCGAGCACAAACGAGCCATCCGCCTGGCTTACGACGGCGATCCTGGCGCCTTTAACCGTGATCGTTGCGCCGGCAACCGGATTGCCTTTTTCATCCAGCACTTTTCCCTTGACGTCCTGTGCGGGTGGTTCCGGCGCTGTCTCCGGTTTGTCCTTGATGATGACGAGGTGATCTAAAATGGTATATGTATAAGGCTGGTCTTTCAGACAGGCGGCGAGCACCTGGTCCAGCGAGGCATTTTTTACGTGGATGGTGACGGGTCTGGCGTGTTGGAGGAACGTCTCCGTGTAGATGAATTTGTACCCGGTTTGCACTTCGATCCGGTCGAATACCTTTTCCGGAGAGGTGTTCCGTTCCGTCAGCGTGATCGTCTGTGCCGAACTTCTCGCGCTTACCTGTAAAATGGAACAGAGCAAAAGAAAAGCGGTTAATTTCATCTTTAGGCAGTTGAATTGTCGTGGTTTCCCCCGATCTTGACAAATAGCAATCGATTCCATAACTTTGGTTCGTTTGGATTAATAAATAGCTACCCCGCCGGCCGGCGGGCGTAGTGATACACTGAACAAGTCTAACATTGATCCGACGATGCCGGGTCCTGATGGCGTCAGGATCCCGGCTTTATGATAAAGCCTTATGGCTG
>DASZOW010000568.1:0-6633 GCA_035550615.1 Puia sp. | reverse complement strand
TTTTCGATGGTGCGACGCTGTTATTTTTACTTCTGATAGCGGTTGTCACCATCCTTGCTACAGGCTTTTATCCGGCAAAGGTACGGGCCGGCTATCTCCCGGCGCTGACCCTGAAAGGCAAGACCGTGGCCGAGGGCAGCGGAAAAGGTACGCTTCGCAAAAGCCTGATTGTTTTTCAATTCACCATCTCGCTACTATTTATCATCGCCTCGATTGTCATCGGTTCACAACTCAGGTACGTGTTGCGTACCGACTTTGGCTTCAGGACGGATGCTATCGTGACCCTTCGCTCGCTTTGGGGCGATAAAACGGGTAAGATGGCCGTATTGGCGAATAAAGTGCGCGAACTGCATGGCGTCGACGCGGTGATCCGGGAGTCGATCCCGCCAATGAGCCGGGCGCACATGGGTACCGGCGCCGGGTTGCAAGGCAGTGACCAGAAGCCATTCGAGGTTTCCGTCTATGCCGGCAATGAAGACTATCTTCCTTTTTATGGAATCAAGCTGATAGCCGGTCGAAACTTACTTCATAGCGACAGTATGCGGGAGATATTGATCAATGCAACCTGCGCCCGCGCACTGGGTTTTTCGGATGTTAACAAAGCCATAGGTCGGCAGGTGGTGGGTCTGGGCGACAAAGCCTATCCGGTAGCCGGCGTGGTAGCCGATTTTTATGAAAACTCTTTTCATGAGCAGATCAAGCCAGTCGTTTTCGAACACGATCCCCGGATAGAGAACTCCCTTGCCGTCAAGATCTCGGCTGGAGCAATGGCCGCCGGTCAGCTCAAGACGTTGATGAATAAGATTGAAAAGCAATGGAAAGCGCTCTACCCCGAAGAGCCGTTCAGCTTTTCATTTCTTGACGACAGCATCGCCGATCTCTATGCCGGCGATTTCCAAATCGAATGGTGGACCAATGTCGCGATGGGCATTACCATCTTTATCTCCTGTTTGGGCCTGCTCGGGCTGGCCATTTTCTCCACGGAGCGAAGAACCCGGGAGATCGGCATCCGGAAAGTGTTGGGCGCGACCGTGTCGCGTATTGTATTGATGCTTTGCAAAGACATCGTCCTGTTGATCCTGCTCGCCTTGCTCATCGCCGGCCCGCTGGCCTGGTACTTTATGCATGGCTGGTTGCAGGGCTTTGCCTACCGGACGGCAATCGGTGGCTGGATGTTTGTTGCGGCAGGAGCGGCAGCCATCGGCATTGCGCTGCTCACCGTCGGTTTTCAGGCGATGAGGGCGGCCATGGCAAACCCCGTCAAGTCGTTGCGTACCGAATGAGCCTGCCTTTTTTATTACTTGGTCGGCGGCCTAAAGGCGCCTTTCCCTGTCGTCAGATAGGAAAAGAGGCTGGTCTTTATCCAATGCGTCCACCCTTGTTGACAATCCTGGTAGCACTCGACATCAGGTGTCAGACCGGCGTGGGTAAAAGTTATCTCCGTTATGCCGTCCTTTTCGTCAAGATCGAAGATCAGCCGGGTGTTAGCCCATTCCTTTTTGTCTGAATACCATGGCATATTGCAATCCGTACACTCCCAAACCAGCCTTTTTCCCGGAACCAGTTCAGTGACAGTAAAGTCGAAGAAAGAGTCCCCCGTCATCTTTACCGTGAATGTATCATTTTGCTTTTCGGAGCTGCCGCTAAAGGTTACTCCCCACCAGCCGGGGACATTGCTGATCTTCTTGATCGCTTCTTGTCGGCTGATTGCTGCAGAAGTGCTGCTGCTGAAGTCAATGTTTTTCATTTTGCTTTTTTTAGCAAAACTAGGGTATGGGCAGGCCGAAGTATTGTACAAATCGGAAATCAGCTTCGATAATGTCTGTTGGCGAGTTCATTTATGCTGTTCTGAAGATCGGTGGGTGTCGAACCGGTGAATCGTTTAAATGCCCTTAGGAAGTGGGATTGATCGTAATAGCTTTGGTAGATAAGACTTTTGAGCTTGTGCGGATCGGCTCCTGTTGAATAAGCCTGGTAAAACTGTCGGAATCTTACAATTTCAGCAAAGTTTTTTGGGCCCGTGCCCAGGTTTTCCGTAAATTTTTTATGAAGATAGCGGGAACTGTAGCCGGTTTTCTTTTCAAGGTCGACAACACTTACCAGGCCTTGGGAGTATGAAATGGAATTTACACAATAGTCGAAGATGGGGTCCGGGCTGGCCTTATCTAATTGCTTGATCAGAAAACTTTCAAGGATCTGCAATTTGAGTGCTAAATTATCGGCATCGACAAGCTGGGATTGTAAAGCGGCTGCGCCCTTGCCGATCATGTCTTCCAACGATATGATCCGGTTATTGACCTCGCTGTAGGGTAATCGAAACAGCCGGTAAGCTCCAAGCGGATTGAATTCGATGATGATCGTACCGGTCTGTACGTCTTCTGTCGGATTGAGGAAGACCGGCGTGTCGATAAGGCCCGTTAGAGATATCTCATTTTCATTCTGCAAAAAGGTCCTATCCGAAATATGTGCCGCGATCCCGTTGCGGCACGTAAGCGTTAATTTGAAATTTCCATTGGGAACGATCAGCTTCCTTTCCTGTATGGGAAGCCGGCCATTACTCTCGAACACATACATTTTCGCAACGTATGGCGCCAATAACGAATGCGGCTCGACCGTATTGAAGGAAAATGCTGACATTTGCTTTGCAAAGCATTAAGAGGCTATTAAAGTTAGCCCAACCGATGGATATTTTCGAATATTTTTTCCGGCAGCCGTGACAAATGGCTATCAAACCAATCCCCTGAAAGCCGGGCTATCCTGCGGGCATTCTCCATTTTCTCTACGCTGGCGTTATCCAGATCAGGTTCCATTATCACCAAGTCGCAATATCCCCGTGGCATAGCTTTTGGGCGCCGTATCCAGGAAGAAAATTCAGCCAATAACCTCGTTAGCGTGGTTGGACTGAACCATCTGAGTACAACACCAATGCCTCCGCAATGAAAAAAATACTTTTTCTTCACGATCACACATCGGCTATCCCGGATACGCTTCTATCCTCGATGGTCAACCTCGCTTCGGCCGACCATTCTCATATTCAGGTGCTGCTGCTGGGCAGTTTGTTTTATTATGGAAATATTCCCTATTACGGCGAATCCACTATACCTATAACTCAACCTGCCCCCGTCATAGTGCCGGAAACGGCCGATTTAAAAGAAACGATGGAACAGGCCGGCAGGAAGCAGTTGAAAGAAAGCCTGAAGACATTGGAAGGCCGTTTTGCCGGCGCAGGCATACCCTTTCACTTTTCACAAGAAGCAGTATCATTGGACGAGATCTTAAAACAAAGCATCTATGCCGACCTGATCATTGCCGATGCCCTTTTGAATGTTCCCGGTCCGGTGCATCCGTCGATAAATGTCTCCATGCGCGAGCTATTGGCGGACGCCTACTGCCCCGTGCTCCTGCTGCGGGAGGGAGACATGCCGCCCGACCGGGTTGTGCTTTCCTATGATGGTAGCTATTCCAGCATGCAGGCCATCCGCAGCTTCAGTTATCTGTTTCCCCATCTTCGGTATATACCCAGTTTCGTGGTATATGTATCCGGAAAAGAACAAAAGAAACCCGCCGACCTGCATTACCTCAAAGACTGGCTTCCGATCCACTTCGACGACTCGGCCATAGAGGTGCTTCCGGGGGAGCCCGCCGACGTACTGCCTGCCTTTGCAGGTAAAACCTCTGGCAGTACCCTGCTGGTCATGGGAGCGTACGGGCGATCCGCGTTATCCCGCCTCTTCCGGCAAAGCCTGGCGAATTTCTTACTGGCAAAAACCAGCGCCTCCCTCTTTATTACCCATGAGCGTTGAACCTGGAACCTGGTGCTGCCCATTTTATTCCACGGGAAGAATTTCCTCCCGTAGAATTAGTTTCTCTAGCGGCAAAGACCGACATCCTCTGCAAAATAGCTAAGACGCTCCCCGACCGTCATCCAGCCGGAACGAAACCTTGCAGATCAATCCATACGATGTGATCTTCCCATTGTTCACATGCACCTTGATATCCTTCACGAAGATCGAATCGATATTGTGCACCGTCTTCGACACCTCTTTCAGGCAATTTTGCACGGCGTCCTCGATGCCCTTTTCCGAAGAAGCGATCACTTCGATAACTTTTACGATTGACATAGCGCTTTTTCTCATAAGGCAGAAAATTATATGCCATCAAATCGTTCACGAGGGCGCATAGCTATTCGCCCAGGCCGAAATAGCATCTCAGAAGATATAAGCCAGGCGAAGTCCAATTACAGAATAATGCCCTCCGTAGTATGGTCCCGGAGCAGGAGAAGGTGTCGAAGGAGGCGGAGTTCCACCCATGTATCCGCCACCCGCCGGCATAGAGACTTCATTTTGTTTCCATCCGGTGTATTTTATCTCCAGATCAACGGCTCTGCCGAGGCTGACGCCCGGACCTCCGCCATACCAAAAACTGGTGCCTAACCCATTGGTGCCAAAGCCAGGACCAGCCTGCCCATGAATATAAAATATGTCCCCGAAATACAATTTCACGCCGGCCATTACGGGTATGTACTTGAAGTCCGGATATTTTACATTATCGACCGTTTTGCCGAAGTAATCGATAAATCCGCCATTAAGGGTGATCCCTACCCTATCTCCGGGTTTATATTCTCCCTGCAAAGATCCGCCGAGCCCGAAAGCCGAATATTGATTGAAATTACCCACCGGCAAGGAAGGTTCTACGCCTATGCTCCAGGTGAAGGCTTTGTTCATTCCGCTTCCGGCATATCCTTGAGATCTCTGGCTGGTGCCCGAGGTGTCCTGTGCATTCGCTGCTGAAAAAGCCGCGAAGGCAATTAAATAAACGAACTTTTTCATAAAATTTTTTTTTTTAGGCCTGTCCCGTCAACCCTACCCTTTCTCTGTCAGCCCGCCTTTCAGGAACGCTCTTAGTCAGATGTACCAACGTGAACGCAGAGATAGCCATCACCAGGTCCCGCACGGCCACATCGAGATAATGCCCGCCCGCTATCAGTTGCACCGCAATGCATAGCAGCCACACCATGACGATATACCCCCCGATCAATGGGCGCACCAGCACAATGATCCCGGCGATGATTTCAATTATGCCGACAATTTTCATAAAGACGATCGCATCCAAAGGAAGTGCCCGTTGGAGCGCCGGACTAAGATAGTCCACCCAATTGGTGAGCAGATTGGTGAACTTATCGAGCCCTGCAACAATCGGCACGATTCCAAAAGTGTACTTTAATACCTGCTGAGTTTGATGTATAGTGATCATAAAATCGATTTTATAAATCCAGGCGGCAGCTAAAACACAGACCGGTCCGCGATCTTTGAATCGAAACGCAATTATCACACCTGTGTCATGGGTATCCCTCAGGAAAGCAAATGCCTTCTGCTAACGTATAGTCGTATATATGTCAAAGTGATTTTTATCACTGTTTCAGGTGAAAAATGTCACTTCATGAGATCCCGCGTTCACCAACTCAGGATCATTAAAAAAGCCCGGATCGAAATCCAGGCCGTTGACCAATTCAAGCTTTGCATAGAAAAGTCGTAGATGATGTTGCAACAGCCGAGCCAGGACCGGCAAATATCGTCATGCGCATAATGCCTGTTTCCTTCCCGGCAACGATTTCCACGCGGTGTGGAACTTTCTGCTAATTCCCCGGGAAACGATTACACGATAAACGGCTGTCGAAGAAAAATTTTAAATCCTTAGACTCTAACTTAGAGTCTAAAGGAATCCGCACAACCGCAACCCATCTTTGCCCTGTATGATAAAGACAGCGGCAATATTCTCCTTTTTATGTGCACTCGCAGGCGCGCCAGCCCGCACCCACGCGCAGATCCCCATCGTCGGCATCATCAGCGAGACCGCCAGGAAGATCGTCATGGCCATCGATCTCCGCGTACAACAGCTGCAAACCGAGACCATCGGGCTACAACAAGCAGCGCAGGAACTTCAAAACAAAATGCAGCTCTCCGAGCTCACCGGCATCACCGGCTGGCTCCAACAACAAAAAGACCTCTACGCCGGCTACTACCACGAGCTCTGGCAGGTCAAAACGGTGATCACCGACTTCCAACGCGTAGCCGACATGCTTTTCCGCCAGGGCCGGATCGCCATCCAATACAAACAGATGCAGACCGCCATCACCCAAGACAAACATTTCTCCGTAGCAGAGGCGCAGGCCATGACCGCCACCCTCACGGGCATCCTGGCTGAAAGTATCAACAATATCAGCCTGCTGAACCTCGCCGTCCAAAGTCTCGTGACCCGGATGGCCGACGCCGACCGCCTCCGCATCATCGATCAGGCGGACCAGGGCATCCTTCGCAACTACGGCGATATGCAGGAATTCTACCAACGCAGCCTGCTGCTCAGCCTGCAGCGATCGCAGGATGAAAACGACGTGGCGGCGGTAAAGGCTTTATATGGATTGCCATAATCATAAAAAAACAAAAAAAGGAGGTTTACAATGAAACGGGAGGGATTAGGACTAGTGCTCGTGCTGCTTTGCGGCGACATCCGGGCTCAGTTCCTGGGTGGGATTTTCTCACAGGGGGAGACCCAGCTCAAGGAAAATATTATGCAGATCGAAGCCCTCGAAGCATTGGGGTCGGCGACACAGGATGGCTATGATGATCTGTTGAT
>DASZOW010000567.1:0-2465 GCA_035550615.1 Puia sp. | reverse complement strand
TTTTACACTTGCTTCATTAATGACGCATGATAGCGTATCGCCGGGATATCTTTCGATATCGATGTCTCTTCCTGAAACGAGCGAGAGTCCACTGGTTTGAATAAATCCGCCGTTCTCGAACATCAGCACGAAGGCCGGATTGGCTTTCGGGTCCATCCCGGCCCATTTCAACCCCGATTCTTCAGCGTCGACCTGGCTGACGATGGTGCTGGATTCGCAGACCGATGATGCAACACCGCCACTGAGCATTTCATTCTTAATAACGCTGTAGTTCTTGAGGAGATCGGGGTTTAGCGGATGATATACGAGATCCTGTTTCGCATAGCCGACCTCTCGGCTCAGCTCGTGATGAACCTGTTTCCTGTAAATAAAGGTAAAATTGATCAGAAAGATAGCAAAGGCGAACTGTACCACAACCAAAACTTTGCGCGGCGTGAGGAGGGCATTGCCATTCTGGAAAGCGCCTTTGAGCACCTTGATGGGTCTAAACGAGGACAGATAGAAGGCGGGATAGCTACCAGCCAGCAAACCCGTAAGAACCACAAAACCCAACGCGGATATCCAAAACCAAAGCGACTGCGCCGGTAATGACAGCTCTACATTTGTCAGATTGTTGAAATAAGGAATGGTGACCTGTACCAACACCAGGGCGATGAGCCCGGCCAGAAAGGCCACGAGGATGGATTCACCGATGAATTGGAGGATGAGCGAATGTCTCTGTGCGCCAATAACTTTTCTGATGCCTACTTCCCTACTTCTTTTTTCACTTCTTGCGGTGCTGAGATTCATGAAATTGATGCATGCGATCAGCAGGATGATAGCTGCCAGTCCGGCTAACATCTTGAGGTTATCGATGTTTCCTCCGGCCGGCCGGCCGTTTTCAAAGTGGTTTTCAAGATAGGCTTTTGTCAAAGGATAAAGAAAAACAGGCTCTTTATCCAGCGCCGCACCCGCAGCATTGTCCCGGGGTATGACACTTGCGATCTTTTTGTTAACGGCGTCCACATTTGAGCCGGGAGTCAATTCGACCCAGGTGAATGTGTTCTGCTGGAGCCAGCCGCCGGGGTTACGTAGCCGGGACAGAGGAAGCAGATATTCAAATTTGAACTGAGTATTGCTCGGAATATCTCTTAGTACACCGGTGACGGTGAAATTATCCCCGTCTGGTGTGGTGATGGTCTTACTCATTGGATCCTGATCGCCGAAAAGCCGGGCGGCCAATTGTTGGGTGATGACGACATCATTGGGATCTTTTAGCGCTGATTCCGCATTTCCCCTCACCAATGGAAAGCTAAACATCGTTAGAAAAGCCGGGTCTGTATAATAACCCGTTGATTGTATCTTCTTATCCGCGTAACGAAACAGACTGCCGTTGCTGCGGACCCTTGCTACGTTTTTAATCTCGGGAATGCTTTTAAGGGCAGGGCCTAAAGGAGTGCCGGTAACATTCCAGCAGATGAGCTGACCGTTGACGATGCCTTTGTTATAAGCTTCAAACAGGCAGTCTTTCTTTTGATGAAACTGATCAATGCTCAGCCCGTATTGGATGTTCAGTAACAGGATTACTGCGGCAGCCATGCCCAGGGCCAGGCCGCTAATATTGATGAGCGAGTGAAGCTTGTTCTTGACCAGGTTGCGGAAGGCAATCCTCCAATAGTTTTTAAGCATAAATCGATTTCATTGGAAATGAGTCATAACCATAAAAATGCCGACCTTATAAATACCTGGTATTCAACTAAAGTCTGCTACTACCATACTGCTTGCCCGTCCGGTTTCGATACACCTTGTGTTCGCTGCTGTGCACTCCCTGTGAAAAAAACAAATTAATATACTTATTTTAATTGACGCTATCGCCCACAAAATTGTCGGGATCGCCCCCCGTGCGAACCAACAAAAAGCATAACCTTTACCATGAAAATCTCACGACCATGGACACTACCAAATGCGAACTAAACGAACAAGCCAAACAAACAGCCGCCAAACTATTGGAAACCCTCGAAGCATTCGACCCCCAAAAATTCAACCAGACCCCACCGCTGGGCGGCTGGACCGCAGGCCAGGTAGCCGAACATCTGCTAAAATCTGCCGGCGTCGTCGAAGTCATCGCGGGGAACACCAAAGCCACCGAACGCCCCGCCAACGCCAAAGTCGACGCCATAGCTTCCATCTTCCTCGACTTTACCACAAAGCTTCAGTCCCCCGAATTCATCATCCCCGAAGCCAAAGAATATGATCAGCAGGAAATGATCGCCCGCCTCAAAGCCGTATGGACCAAACTGACGGAAGCCATCCGCCTCCTCGACCTGTCCGCGCTCTGCATGGATTTCGAGCTGCCGGGCCTCGGCCACCTCACCAGGCTGGAATGGATCAGCTTCTATATCTTCCATACCCAACGCCACCTCCGCCAGCTCGACCGCCTGCTCACCCCCGAACCGTCCCACCCCCGCCGGCCCCACCCCCGCCCC
>DASZOW010000566.1:0-4277 GCA_035550615.1 Puia sp. | reverse complement strand
AGCAATTCTGCCTTGTCGACCAAAAAGCCTTCGGATCTTCCCGTATATCTCTTCTGCACATAATTGCGGAACCCGTCCGCCACCGGTTCCATGGCGTCAAAAGACTCGACGTCCGTCTGCTCCTGCGTAGCATCGCCACGTCCCGGCGTAAACGGCGCCGTCACGTTGAACCCCGCATTCTTAGCCGCCTGCTCGACAGCCGCACATCCGCCGAGTACGATCAGATCGGCCATCGAAACAACCTTGCCGCCTTTCTGTGCATCGTTGAAGGTCTTTTGGATGCCTTCGAGCGTTTGCAGCACCTTCGACAGCTCTTGTGGGTTATTCACCTCCCAGTCCTTCATCGGAGCCAACCGGATACGCGCCCCATTGGCGCCGCCTCGTTTGTCGGAACCGCGGAAGGAAAAGGCCGAAGCCCAGGCCGTCGTCACAAGCTGTGAGATGGTTAAACCGGATTTTAGCAACTGGCCCTTCAATGCAGCTATGTCTTTTTCATCGATCACCGGATGCGTGGCTGCGGGGATCGGGTCTTGCCAGATCAGCTCTTCCGCCGGCACCTCCGGTCCAAGATACCGCGCACGTGGACCCATATCGCGATGCGTCAGCTTGAACCACGCCCGCGCAAAGGCATCCGCAAACTGATCCGGATGCTCATAAAAACGTCTGGAAATGACTTCATACGCAGGGTCCACCCTCAAAGCCACATCGGTGGTCAGCATCGTCGGCGCATGCCGCTTGTTCGGATCGTGTGCATCCGGGACGGTACCCGCTCCGGCATCCCCTTTGGGCTTCCACTGGAAGGCCCCCGCCGGACTCTTGCTAAGCTCCCATTCGTAACCAAAAAGATTTTCAAAAAAGCTATTGCTCCACTTCGTCGGTGAATTGCTCCAGATCCCTTCCAGTCCGCTGGTGATCGTATGACCCGCATTCCCGTTGCCAAAAGAGTTCCCCCACCCGAGCCCCTGCTCTTCGATCGTCGCGGCTGCCGGCTCTTTACCGACATACTTGCCCGCCTCCGCTGCGCCGTGGGTCTTGCCGAAACTATGTCCCCCTGCTATCAGCGCCACGGTCTCTTCATCATTCATCGCCATCCGTCCAAACGTCTCGCGGATATCGCGCGCCGCTGCCAGCGGATCGGGCTTTCCATCCGGGCCTTCCGGATTCACATAGATCAATCCCATCTGCACGGCGGCAAGCGGGTTCTCCAGTTGTCTTTCCCCTTCATATCGTTTATTGCCGAGCCATTCCGCTTCCGATCCCCAGTAAGTATCCTCCGCGGCCTCCCACACATCCGCCCGCCCGCCGCCAAAACCGAATGTCTTGAAGCCCATCGATTCGAGCGCGACATTTCCCGCAAGTATCATCAGATCGGCCCAGGAAAGTTTCTTGCCATATTTCTGTTTTATCGGCCAAAGCAGCCGCCGCGCCTTGTCGAGATTGGCATTGTCCGGCCAGCTATTCAACGGCGCAAAACGTTGCATGCCCCTGCCCCCGCCGCCGCGGCCATCTCCGATCCGGTAAGTACCCGCACTATGCCATGCCATCCGGATCATCAGCGGACCATAATGTCCGAAATCGGCAGGCCACCAGTCCTGTGAAGTGGTCAGTACCTTCTCGATGTCTTTTTTTACTTGCTTCAGATCGAGCTTTTTGAATTCTTCGGCATAGTTATAACCTTTCTCCATTGGGTCGGACAATGACGAGTGATGCCTCAGGATGTGCAGGTTGAGCTGGTTCGGCCACCAATCGCGGTTCCTCGTCCCGCTACCCGCACTTTGTTTCAGTTCCCCCGATGTAAAAGGACACTTGTTTGCCGCATGAGGATGATGCTCTGTGGCATAATGAAGCGTGTTATTTTCCATAACGATATATTTTAGGTACATATCAAATTTATCGAACTTTTGCCTAAGGCTTGATAGATAGTATCTATCGGGTATCGACAAAATCAATATTCCACGCCTTCATATACGTCGATCGGCGATTCGATAAACGGAAATAGAATATGACCAGCCTATTTTTTTTCGTAAATTACCGGGACCATAAAAATTCCTCATGCAATCCTCCGACGATATCTCGCTTGCCCAATGGTCCCTCGTGGAAGAATGGCGCGCGGGAAAATGGAAAACGCTCGACTTCCCACGTCTCGCCCGGGAAGACTTCGGCCTCAATGGCATAGAGTTCGTGAACACCCTATTCGAGGTGCCCACCGAAGCGTATCTCAAACAGTTGAAGCACAATGCCGAAATCCATGGCGTCACCATGGTCCTGATCATGGTGGACGATGAAGGCGATGGCTGTTCGCCGGATGCCCGGGGAAGAAAAGAATTCGGCATCTTCCATCGGAAGTGGGTGGATATCGCCCATTACCTCGGCTGTCATGCCATCCGCACCAATTGCCGTGGTCCCCTGCAGACCGGCGGAAAGCTCGACAAAAAGGATGCCCTCGACTGGGCCGCCGAATCTTATCACCCCCTGCTGGAATACGCGAGACCCGCCGGCATAAATATATTGATCGAAAACCATGGCGGCATCTCCAACGACGCAGATTGGATGGTGGAGCTGATGAAAAAAATCGATGACCCCTTGTTTGGAACCTATCCCGACTGGCGGCAGCCCGCTCCCGATTTCGACAATGTAAATTACCTGGAAAAGGTCCTCCCTTTCGCCAAAGGCATGTCCTATCGCAACCAGCCCGATGAGGCGCTGACCAGGAAGATGATCGGCCTCTGCCGGAAAAGCGGGTTTCATGGCTGGTACGGCATCGAATCCAGTGGGCGCGAAGCGATCGCCCAGGGTATCCGGCTGTTGAAACGCCACCTCGAACCCTCACCGGCGTAAGCTCACCCGGCTCTCCCTCCCCGCGTCCCCGCGCCAGCTCTCCGCCCCGCATCCCCAGCCCGCCTCTCCGTCCCGCGTCCCCGCGCCAGCTCTCCACCCCGCGTCCCCGCGCCAGCTCTCCGCCCCGCGTCCCAAATTTGCAAACCGCTGCATTTTCCCGAAGAATCCGTAAATTTATATCCAATCTCTTCCCATGCGAATCCTCCTGGCAATACTTGCGTCGATCATCGTGGCTAACACCACGACCGCCCAAACGCATCTGCCGGTTCCCGTGTCACCCTATGTATATACACCCGGGCAGCCATTGTGGCTGGCCTCTCCTTTTAATTATTATGCCCCGGTATTTACACCCATCGATTTTTCAAACCGCCATTGGCAGCTAAGGCCTTATGCCAGTGTTTCAGCGGGAATGATTTTTCTCAATGGCGCCGGCGCCTCGTATCTCTCCGCCCCGGTAGGGCTGATGCTGGCACGGCCGTTAAGTAATAATGTGGCCGCATTTTCGAGCCTGTCCGTAGCCCCGACCGTCTTCGACATGAATCTCTATCCCGGTTCCCCCCTGCAATCGCCGGGACAATATAACCTCGGCCTGAATCCCAGGTTGGAAGGCGGCCTGATCTATACCAACGACGCAAGAACCTTTTCCATCTCCGGAAGCGTCAGCGTGGAAAGAGGAAGCTACCCCGTGTATCTGCCCGCCAATTCTCCCCGCCATCAGCAATAGTAGTGCCATCCCCCCTCAGAGGCGCAGGTTCCCCAATCTCCCTGGCATTAGATTTTAAGTAGATGTCTGGTGATTTGTAAAAACCCACTTTCTGTTTTAAACTACTTGATTTATGAAGACAAGACTAAACGCGTCGTTTGTTACTGCAGGAGCAGCCCTCATTTTGCTTACCGGGTGTGTATCGAGCAGGAAATACAAAGCATCTCAGGCAGATCTGGCAAAGGTCAGGAATGACAGCGCCCAATTGGCGCAGCAGGTGAGCTCGTTGAATGGCAACGTCAAGGATTTGCAGGACAAGAACAACGGCCTGCAGCATCAGCTTGACGAAGCTAGCACCAACAACGCTAACCAGCAAAAATCGCTGGATTATTATCAGAACTATTTCAAGGATCAGGAAAAGAACGTAGCGCAGGTAAGCGATGATGTCAAAGGGGCTTTGGCGCAGGCAGGCATCTCCAACGGAGACGTCCAGCAGATGAACAACGCCGTTTATGTTCGGCTCGATGAAGACGAGCTCTTCAGAAAGAACAGCGCGACCGTTTCGCCTGGCGGGAAAAAAGCATTGGACGGTCTCGCCGAGGTGATCAAGAACCGGTCGAACGTCAATGTATTCGTCGGCGCCGGCGATTCCGCTGGTGCTGCCGGTAGTTCCGCCGGCAACATGTCGGACATGGACAACAGCTCCGCCATGTCTTCCAGCCCTGCACCCCACCCA
>DASZOW010000565.1:0-13258 GCA_035550615.1 Puia sp. | reverse complement strand
ATTTTAGCTTGTACTTCAAATTTATCCCGCCGCAACCATCGGCAGCAGACTATCCTGCGATCCGGCGGATTCTCTCTGCCAAATGACTTTAATGTACGGCTTCCGCCTGCGCAACAGCACCTTCGAACCCCACGGGATCACCGGGTCGAGCCCGTTAGGCGTCAAAAACAGGATCAGCCAAACGCCAAACGGCAACAACATATACACCAGGGTATCGCCCCAGATACAAACCGGCACGTCCACCCGCGCATCCTGCGGATCGCTTATTTCATAGCGCACGGGCACCGGCGTATTGTCCCGCAGCTTCAGATTGATGTTGTTGGTGAAGACCACCGAATCTCTGCCTATATCGAAGATCACCACCATGTGGGACGACACCGTACCGTAGATGTCCCAGTGATGCCCCTCGAAATAAACCCTCCCCTGAACATGCCTCGACCCCGCCAGCCAGCACAATCTCTGAAGCGGAAAAGGCGACACCAGCACCACAAACAACCACGCGAAAAACCACCCTCGGGACATATACATAAGATTCTTTTGTATTTAGTGCCGAAAATGCCCGTCCGGAAAGAAAATAGGCATTTCCGGCAAACGGCTGATATCTGTCCTTCGGACGAGCCTCCTCCGTCGGCTCAAAAATACATAATATTCCGAGGTATGCAAATTTTTTCACCCAAAATTGTTACTTTTGCCGGATGGATAGGACAGAACTCGTCTGCATCGGTCATATTACCCACGATAAGGTGGTCACTCCCAGATCGGTTGTTCACATGGCTGGCGGCACCGCCTTCTATTTCTCCAACGCGCTTTCGCGTTTCGACATCCGCTTCCGGCTCGTGACCGCACTGGCTGCGGCCGACATGCCCTCCGTCTATGATCTGAGGGCCAAAGGGATCGACGTCACGGTCTTCCCCAGCGCACATACGGTTTTTTTCGAGAACATCTATTCCGAGAACCAGGATAACCGGGCACAGCGCGTGATCCGCCAGGCCGATCCTTTTTCCGCCACCCAGCTGGCAGGGATCGAAGCCGAAGTCTTCCACCTGGGACCCTTACTGGCCGGGGATTTTCCCATAGACCTGATCCGCTCGCTTTCTGCAAAAGGAAAAGTGTCCGTCGACGCCCAGGGTTATCTGCGCGAGGTGCGGGGTCAGAACGTCTTCGCCATCGACTGGCGGGAAAAAAAAGAAGCCCTGCAGTATGTTCACACGCTCAAGGTCAACGAATCGGAAATGTCGGTGCTGACCGGCGCCAACGATGTACATAAAAGCGCCAGGATACTGGCTGACTGGGGTGTCCGCGAGGTCGTCATCACCCTTGGCAGCATGGGCTCGGTGATCTATGCCGACCAGACCTTCTATAACATCCCTGCATATATTCCGACAACCTCCGTCGTGGATGCCACCGGTTGCGGCGATACGTATATGGCCGGCTATCTGTATCAGCGCATCCGCGGGGCCTCTATCCAGGAAGCCGGTGAATATGCGGCAGCCATGGCCACTCTCAAGATCGAAGGCTCGGGACCATTCACCGGGACCCGCGCAGACGTGCTGACGCTGCTGGCCAGCCGGAAAGACAAGGTCTTCCGCTAATCAATTCAACGCCATGCCAACCCCTGCCGAGATCACCGCCCGCATGATGGAACAGGACCGTTTCTCGCAATGGCTGGGATTGCAGATCGACACCACAAGTACCGGTTACTGTAAATTGCATTTCCACATCACCGGCGATATGCTCAATGGTTTCGGTGTCGTACACGGCGGCGTACTCTTCTCAGCCGCCGATTCTGCCTTCGCCTTCGCCTGCAATTCGCACGGCGTCCTGACCCTCGCTCTCGATGTCTCCATCTCCTTTACCCGCCCCGCCCATAGCGGCGACCTCCTCATCGTCGAAGCCCGCGAGATCCATCTGGGTAACAAGACCGGCGTATACGACGTCCGCGTCACCAACACCGCCGGTGAACTCGTAGCGCTCTTCAAAGGCACGGCCTACCGCACGTCGAAATCGGTGATCTGACTCGTTTTTTCTATTCTATATCAACCGGGTAGATCAAATTTTATTTAATATCTTTTTAATTCATCTCATTTCCCGCATTTCCTAAAAAAACGCATTTTTGTTCTTCACTCCTCACTGACCAGCTTTTTTCCGTCAACGGCCCTATTTACCATGCTCCGAAGCATGGCATAAAAACTGCTGCCGGAAATGAATATCATATATTGTAAATTTTCACAATCGATATGTCCCAACTTGTATCAGTAGCCTGCAAGCGCTTTCTTGTCCTCACTACCTTCCTATATAGTCTATCGATTGCTGGCCTGGCCCAAACGGCAACAGGCGCCGACAGCGCGCTTACACTCGACCAATGTGTGGCGTATGCGCTGAAACACGAGCCGATGATCAACATGGCGCTCGTCAACGAAGCGATTACCCGGTCGAATAACCGGATCGCGACAGCCGGATGGCTGCCCCAGGTAAATATTCAGGGTAATCTCACTCACTACAACAAGCTGCCCACAGGATTCTTTACCGACTCGGGAAGGATCGTCAACTCAAAGACCGGTGTTGTCAACACCTTTACACCCACGCTCGCCGTCACCCAGACGATCTTCAACCCCGCGCTTCTATACGCTGTTCACAGCGCCCCGCTATACGTAAAACAATCCCTTCAGATCACCGATAGCATCGAGATCGCGATCGTTGCCGCAGTCAGCAAATCCTTTTACAGCCTGCTCAATACGCTCCAGCAGATCGACGTGCTCAAGGAAGACACGGCCCGCCTTAACAAGAACGTCAGCGATACTTATCACCAGTTCGTCAGCGGCGTCGCGGACAAGACCAACTACGACGAAGCCCTGATCTCGCTCAACAATTCGATGTTCTCGCTGAAACAAGCCACCGAAAGCATCCCTCCCCAATATGCGCAGCTCAAACAGGTCATGGGCTACCCGCCGGCCGGGCAGTTCAATGTCCTGTATGATACGTTGCAGATGAAAAGCGATATTGCCTTCGATACGACAATGGCACTCGACTTTACCAAACGGCCCGAGTACCGGTATTTGCAGACAACCAAACAGCTCCAGCTGCAAACAGTCGATTATTACCGCCACGCCTGGATCCCGACCGTAGGGGCCTTTTTTGATTATGAATATGAATTCGAGAGTAATCAATTCCACACGCTTTTCTCGCAGGCCTACCCATTCAACTATATGGGCTTATCTCTCTCGGTCCCGGTCTTCACCGGTTTTTCCCGGGTACAAAATATCAAAAAGGCCCGGTTGCAGTACGATCTGCTGGACTGGAGCGAGGTCCAATTGAGATCCCAGATCTATACGGACTACACCGCGGCCATGTCGAACTACAAAACTAACTTGTATAATCTCGGCATATCCGGCCAGAACACCAGCCTGGCCAAAGAAACCTATGATATCGTACAACGGCAGTACCTGCAGGGCGTAGTCCCCTATCTCAATGTGATCACCGCGGAAACGAACCTGATCACCTCCGAACTCACTTATGAAACCTCGCTCTTCCAGGTGCTGTCGAGCAAGATAGACCTTGAAAAAGCCATGGGCATCATCACGGTAAACAAACCCTAATTTAAATAATAATCACTGGTATGAATAGACTGGCATTAATCCTGGTTTTCGTTGGTTGCCTAACGGCCTTTTCCTGCAAGCCGAAGCCGGCCCCACAGGTCACCCCTGTCTCCGTCAACCTTGCGACGGTGAG
This sequence comes from Puia sp., assembly GCA_035550615.1. Lineage (GTDB taxonomy): Bacteria > Bacteroidota > Bacteroidia > Chitinophagales > Chitinophagaceae > Puia. The sequence continues at coordinate 9,529 of DASZOW010000565.1, read as the reverse complement.
TGCGCAGCCCGTGACCTATTATGACAAATATCCTTCGACTACCGTCGCGATCAGTCAGGTGAGTCTCACCGCGCAGGTGACCGGATATGTCACCTCTATCGATTTTACGGAGGGCTCGCATGTACACAAGGGTCAGTTGTTGTATAAACTGGACGAACGTCTCTATTCGGCCGCCGTCGATCAGGCCAGGGCAGCCCTCCGCGTGGATTCGGGCAACCTGAAGCTGATGCAGCAGGATGCGGATCGCTATGCCTACCTGGCGAAATATAAAGCCATCGCCACCCAGCTCGTAGATCATGCCAATATACAATTGCAAAATGCCAAAGACTCGGTGGTAGCCGCGCAGCAACAGCTAAAGACAGCGCTGACAAACCTTTCCTATTCGAACATCTACGCCCCATTCGACGGGACCATCGGCATCTCACAGGTGAGAATAGGCAACCTGGTCAGCCCCGGCGCCACCGTTCTCAATACTATTTCAACCGACAACCCCATGGGCGTCGATTTCCTGGTGAACGAAAAGCAGCTTCCGCATTTTGAAAAGCTGCAGGCGGGAAAGGCTAGAGGGATCGACTCGCTTTTTACCATCCAGCTGCCCGACGGCGAGCTCTATCCTTCGCCCGGTAAGATACTCTTCATCGACCGCGCCGTGGACCCGCAGACCGGGGCCATCGTCATCCGCCTGGCGTTCCCGAACCCGGATAATATCCTGCGCCCGGGGATGAGTACGGTGGTAAGGGTGCATAACCAGGATGCGGCGCCTCAAACCGTCGTTCCGAGCAGGGCCGTGGTCGAACAAATGGGCGAATATTTCGTGTTCGTGGCCAGGGATACCGTTATGCAGTCGCGGACCGGCGATTCTGCAAAACAAAAGGACGCTGATACCGCCCGGACACCGGAGCTTCGCGCCTTCCAGAAAAAGGTACAGCTCGGACAGACGGTAGGACCCAACGTCGTGATCAAATCAGGCGTCGATGTCGGCGACCGCATCGTCGTAGACGGCGTTCAGGCGATCCACGAGGGCTCCAGGATCAACGCAAGCCCCGCAAAAAAATAACATTCATCTTCTCGTATGATTGCGAATACATTTATCAAGCGTCCGGTAACTGCCATGGTTGTCTCCATTGTGCTGGTGATTGCCGGTGCCATATGTATCCTGACCCTGCCGGTAGACCAATATCCCGATATTACTCCTCCCGTGGTACAGGTGAACGGTCAGTTCACAGGCGCCGATGCGCAGACGGTCGAACAAACCGTGGCCACCCCGATCGAAGAACAGGTGAACGGCAGCCCGGGCATGGAATATATGCAGAGCAACAGCACCAACAACGGCCTGCTTTCTCTCAATGTCACCTTCGGTATCGGGACCAATGTCGATATCGCGACACTCGATGTACAGAACCGGGTGAGCATTGCGAACCCCCTCCTGCCCGCGGTGGCCAGCCGTCTTGGCATTACCGTCCGTGCGATCAATCCCAGCCAGCTCATGATGATCGCCGTCTACGCGCCGCAGGGAACACACGACATCACCTTTCTCGACAACTATACGAACATCTTTATCCAGGACGCCCTCTTGCGCGTTCCCGGTGTAGGCAGCATTTCGCGGTCTACGGATGATTTCAGCATGCGCATCTGGATGAACCCGCAGGAGATGGCATCCCACAACCTCATGCCGCAGGATATCATCAACGCGCTGAATGCCCAAAACGTACAGGTGGCGGCAGGCTCCGCGGGCGTTCCGCCGCAGCGCAAGAACCAGGCATTCGAGATCGGCATCCTGGTGAACGGACGCCTGAGCAAAGTCTCCGAGTTTGAAAACATCATCGTTAAAAATAACCCGGCAAAAGGTGAATTGGTCTACCTGAAAGACGTCGCCAGGGTCGAGCTGGGAAAATTTACCTTCTCCAGCAATTCATTCGTGGACGGACACCGGGCCTCCATCCTGCGGATCTACCAGGCGCCCGGCAGTAATGCGCTCGAAACGGCCAAAGGCATCTACAAAGAGCTCGCGCTCCTGCGCCAGTCCTTCCCCGCCGACGTCGAATATGCTGTACCCTTTGAAGCCGTCACCGTCGTCAAGGTCTCGATGGCGGATGTGGTCCGAACCTTGTTCCTGACCCTCGGCCTGGTCGCCATTGTGGTCTTCGTATTCCTGCAAAATTTCCGCTCCACACTGATCCCTATCCTGGCTATCCCGGTGTCCATCATGGGGACATTCATCTTCTTTTATCCATTGGGTTTTACCATCAACACCCTCACGATGTTCGGCTTCGTGCTGGCCATTGGCATCGTCGTGGACGACGCCATCATCGTCGTGGAAGCCGTCCAGCACCACATGGATCATGAAGGCATGTCGGCCAAGGAAGCTACGTATGTGGCGATGAAGGATATCTCGGCGCCCGTGGTGGCTATCGCCCTGATCCTGGCAGCCGTATTCGTACCCGTAGGGTTCATCCCGGGCATCGTCGGCCGGCTCTACCAGCAATTCGCCATCACCATCGCTATCTCGGTGATCCTCTCGGCTTTCATCGCCCTATCTCTCACGCCGGCCTTATGTACCCTGCTCCTCAAACCCACCGATCCCAACAAAAAGAAACGCGGGCTGGCAAAGGCATTCGAACGATTCAACCATTGGTTCGACAGACTGACCGCGCGATACAAAAATGGCGTGGACAAGAGCATCAGGGGCTTCGGGTGGATCATCGCGCTGCTGATCGTAATATGCGCCGGCGCATGGTTCTTCTTCATGCAAAAACCTACGGGCTTTATTCCCTCGGAAGACGACGGGAACCTATATGTCACGTTCCAGCTTCCACCGGCATCTTCCACCGCTCAGAGTGTCGACGTCATGAACCGGCTGATGGATGTCGTGTCCCATACGCCCGGCGTCGGCCACTATGCCGCGCTTTCAGGACTGAACGTCGTCAACAACGCTTCGAATTCCAACGCCGGTACGATCTATATACAGCTGAAGCCCTGGGATGAACGCAACAAAGAAAGCGAGCAGGTACCGGGCATCATCGATGTCCTCGACAAAAGGATCAAGGACGCCGGCATCCGCAATGCCAACGCCGAGGTCATTCCTCCCTCCCCTATCCCGGGTGTCGGCGAGACGGTAGGTTTCAGCATGCAGATCGAACAACGCAGCACCAACGACGATCTTCACGCCTTCCAACGGGTGGTGGACAAATTCCTTGCCGAGGCCAACCACAACCCGGCCATCACCGGCGCCTTTAGCTTTTATTCCGCCAATACGCCCAGCTTCAAACTGAACGTGGACCGCGAAAAATGCGAGAAGCTGGGAGTCAATGTCGGCGATGTATTCACGACCATCCAGGCATTTATGGGCAGCCTTTATATCAATGACTTTACGGAATACAACCGCACCTTCCACGTGGTCGTCCAGGCGGATACTAACTATCGCGCCCTGATCACGGACCTCGACAAATACTATGTCCGCAACCAGGACAGCACGATGGTGCCGCTCAGCACGTTGTGTACCTACACGCCCACGGAAACGGCGCCCCTCATCCAGCATTTTAATATTTTCCGGTCCGCGGAGATCGACGGCGCACCCGCGGCAGGCTTCAGCAGCAACGAAGCCACCGATTCGCTGATCGCGATCGCGGGCAGGGTCCTGCCGGAAGGATACAATTACGAATTTTCCGGCCTTAGCTACGAGGAGATACGCGCAGGGTCCACGACGATATATATCTTCCTGTTCTCGATCACCTTTGTCTTCCTGTTCCTCGCCGCCCTTTATGAAAGCTGGTCGGTCCCGTTCTCGGTGCTGCTGGCGGTACCCGTGGGCGCCTTTGGGGCCATCTTCACGCTGTGGCTCGTACCCAGCCTTACCGACAACGTATATGCGCAGATCGGTCTGATCACCCTCATCGGTCTGGCGGCCAAGAACGCTATCCTGATCGTGGAATTTGCCAAGGTCCGCGTAGACCGCGGCGAACCGCTGCTCCAATCCACACTCGAAGCCGTCAAGCTGCGGCTGCGGCCGATCGTCATGACGTCGCTGGCCTTCATTCTGGGGGTCCTGCCCCTGGTGCTGGCAAGCGGTGCGGGCGCCGTGGCGCGGCGCACCATCGGCTTTACGGTGCTCGGTGGAATGACCGCGGCTTCTACGATAGCGATATTCATCGTACCCGTGCTCTTCGTCGTCATTACCCGCGTCAGCTACGGCAAGGAAAAGCTGGCCTGGCTCCAGGCGCATCATGAAGAGCTGATGGAAAAAGCTAAAAAAGTGGAGGCGCAGAATATCGATCCGGAGCTGGAATACGAACTTCAAAAATCCCGCGACCTGAATAAACAACTCCAAGGATGATTGCAAACACGTTCATAAAGCGGCCCGTCACGGCTATCGTCATCTCGCTGGTGTTGGTGATCTCAGGCATCATCGCTATTTTCAACCTGGCGGTGGACCGTTACCCGGATATCTCCCCGCCCAGCGTCTCCGTCAGGGGCAGCTATACGGGAGCAGACGCGGAAACGGTAGAGCAAACCGTGGCCATCCCCGTCGAGGAACAGATCAATGGCACCCCTGGGATGGAATACATGCAAAGCACCAGCACAAATACCGGCGGAGTGAACGTGCGGGTGACATTCGGCATCGGCACCAATGTCCAGGTGGCTGCGCTAAACGTCCAGAACCGGGAGGCGATCGCCTCGCCGCTGCTGCCATCCGTGGTCAGCAAACTGGGCCTGACGGTTCGCGCCAGCAATCCGGATCAGCTCCTGCTGGTGGCGATCTATTCTCCCAGGGGTACCCATAATATCACCTTCCTGGACAACTATACCAACGAATTCATCCAGGACGCCATCCTCCGTGTGCCGGGTGTCGGCGATGTGAGCACCAGGACCGATCAGTTCGCCATGCGCATCTGGATGGACCCGCAGAAGATGGCGTCCTACCATCTCACGCCTTCCGACGTCTCCGCCGCCGTCAATGCGCAAAACCAGTATGTGGCCGCCGGATCGGCCGGCGCCCCACCCCAGCATCCGTCGCAATCCTACGAGCTGAACATCCTCGTCAACGGCATGCTCAATAAACCGGAGGATTATGAAAAAATTGTCGTCAAGACAAATCCGAAAACCGGGGCGATGGTCCATCTGAGAGATGTGGCCAGGGTAGAACTGGGTAAATTCACCTTTTCCAGCAACGCCTTCGTCGATGGCAAACGATGCTCGCTGCTGATGATCTACCAGGCGCCGGGCAGCAACGCGCTTAAGACAGCCGACCTCGTCTATGCGAAAATGGACGAGCTAAAAAAGTCTTTTCCGGACGACGTCGACTATAAAGTTCCTTTTGAGGCCATCACGATCATTCGCGTCTCGATGGACGAGGTGGAAAAGACGCTGCTGCAGGCGCTGGGCCTGGTGGCCCTGGTCGTATTGCTGTTCCTGCAGAACTGGCGGTCTACCATCATCCCGATCTTCGCCATCCCGGTCTCTATATTGGGCACCTTCATCTTCTTTATCCCGCTGGGCTTCACGATCAATACCCTGACCATGTTCGGATTCGTGCTGGCCATCGGAATCGTCGTAGACGATGCGATCATTGTAGTCGAGGCAGTGCAGCATTATATCGACGAGCAGCATATGTCGGCCAAAGAGGCGACCTACCATGCCATGAAGGAGATCTCCGCGCCCGTCGTGGCCATCGCCCTGATCCTCGCAGCGGTGTTCGTACCCGTAGGCTTTATACCGGGTATCGTGGGCCGCCTATACCAGCAATTCGCGATCACGATCGCCATCTCGGTCATCATCTCGGCCTTCATCGCGCTCTCGTTGACGCCCGCGCTGTGTACCCTGCTGCTGAAACCGCACGATCCGCACAAAAAGAAAACCTGGGTCGACCGGTTTTTCGCCCTGTTCGAAAAAGGATTCGATACCTTCACCCGCCGTTACACCGCAGGCGTCAGGAGAAGCATCAAATACTCCGGCATTACCGTTCTCGCGCTGGCGGCTATCTGCATCGGCGCCTTCTATCTTTTCAAGACCAAACCCTCGGGTTTTGTGCCATCGGAAGACGGCGGACGGATGTTCATTACCTTCCAACTGGCCGATGCCAGCGCTACCACCCAGTCGGTTGACGTCATGGAAAAGATGATGAAGGTGGTGAACTCGACGCCGGGCATCCTGCACTATGTGGCCGTTTCCGGCTATAATATCCTCAATGGCGGCGCCACCTCGAATGCGGGCTCCTTCTTTGTCATGCTGACGCCATGGGACCAGCGCACCACACCCCAGACGCAGTGGCCCGGCATAGGACAGGTGCTGCAAAAGAAATTCGCCGCCATCGGTATAAAAAATGCGTCGATCCACGTCATCCAGCCGCCGCCGATCCGCGGTATCGGGGTCGCAGCAGGCTTCGCCTTCGAGATCGAGGAGGGCAGCTCCACGGATGATATCTATGCCTTTGAAAAGGCAGTGGACCGGTTCGTCGCGGCAGCGAAAAAAAATCCTTCCACGTCGACGGCCGTCTGCTATTTCTCGGCGCATACGCCCAGCTATGACCTCACGGTCGACCGGGAAAAATGCGAAAAACTGGGCGTCAACATCTCCCAGGTCTTTACGACGATGCAGGCCTTCATGGGCAGCCTGTTCATCGGCAACTTCACGCTCTATGACCGCACCTATCACGTGGTCATGCAGGCCGATACCAGCTACCGCGCCCTGATCCAGGACATGAACAAATATTATGTCCGGAACTCCCGCGATTCGATGGTTCCGCTGAGCACGCTGATCTCCTACAAACCCTCCCAGGCCGCCCCCCTGATCACGCACTTCAATATTTTCCGGTCGGCGGAAGTCAATGGCTCCATACCTCCCGGATACAGCAGCGGCCAAAGCCTCGCGGACCTCAAAAAGCTGGCCGCCAAATACCTCCCTCGCGGGTATACCTACGATTTTTCGGGTCTTAGCTACGAGGAGATCAAGGCCGGCTCGATGACGGTCTACATCTTCATATTTTGCATTGTCTTCGTCTTCCTGTTCCTGGCGGCCTTATATGAGAGCTGGTCGGTGCCGCTGTCCGTGATGCTGGCCGTTCCCATCAGCGCATTCGGCGCCATCGTAGCGTTGACCATTTCGCCTACGCTGACTAACAATGTTTACGCGCAGATCGGCTTGATCACCCTCATCGGCCTTTCCGCTAAAAATGCGATCCTCATCGTGGAATTTGCAAAGATCAGGGTAGACCGCGGCGAAGAGCTGATCAAATCGACGCTGGAGGCGGCCCGGCTTCGTATCCGCCCCATCCTCATGACCTCGATGGCCTTCATCCTTGGTGTAATGCCGCTGGTCCTCGCCAGCGGCGCAGGCGGCGCCTCCAGGAATACGATCGGCGTTACGGTTCTCGGCGGCATGATCGCTTCTTCGGCTATCTCCATCTTCATCGTACCGGTGCTGTATGTGCTGTTCACGCGCATGTCTTACGGGAAGAAACAGCTGGCATGGCTGCAGGAACACCATGAAGAACTGATGGAAAAGGCACGCAGGGTAGAAGCCCAGAACATCGACCCGGAACTGGAATACGACATCGCACAAGCACACAAGGAACACAAGGCCCTTCGCGATGGCCCCGCCCCCGGCGGTGACGCCCAACCCGCTTCATAAACGGCGGCCTCCGACTATCCGGGCACGCCGGGCCCCGTTCTATTCGCTGCGCAAAGCCTCTATGGGGTTGGCCAGCGCCGCCCGCACCGCCAGGATGCTCACGGTGACCAGCGCAATGCCCATCGCCAGGACACCGGCCAGCACAAACACCCACCAGCTGATGGGTATCCGATACGCATAATCCTGCAACCATCTGTGCATGGCAAGATAAGCCAGCGGCCAGGCGATCACATTGGCCAGCAGGATCAGCCGAACGAAATGCCGCGACAGCAGGCTCACGATATTTGCGACACCGGCGCCCATCACCTTGCGGATACCGATCTCCTTGACACGCCGCTCCGCGGCATAGGACGCCAGACCGAATAATCCGAGACACGAAATGAAGATCGCCAGCCCGGCAAGGATACCCACGATATGGCTGACCTGCTCATCCGCCCGGTAGACCTCGTTGAAATGCTCGTCGAGGAACTGGTATTCCAACGGATGCTCGGGGAAGGTCTGCTTCCAGGTGGATTGGATAAAGGCGACCGCTTCATTGGTCTTGCCCCCCTTTAATTTCACCGATATATTGGAGAACCCGCATTCCGTGCAATTGAAAAGGAACATGGTCTCGATCTTGTTGTGCAGGGAGTTGAAATTAAAATTTTTGGCGATGCCGATGATATAGCCGGCGGAGTCGAATCCGAAATGCCGGCCGATCAGCCACTCCCTGGATTTTCCTTTTTCATCCTTCAGCAGCTCATCCGCCAGGGCTTCATTGACGATGTATTCCCGGCCGCTTCCGCTATCCCGCTTATCGGACGAAAAATCCTTGCCGGCCACCAACGCTATCTTATACAAACGCAGATAGTCGGGATCGACGATGAGCCGAGTCGTACTCAGATTGCGCATCGGCCCGCTGCCCTGGAAACCTACGCCGGACTGATCGAGATGACTTCCCAAAATATCCTGCGAGCCGGTAACCGCGGAAATAGCGGCGTTCTTCAGCAGCATCTCCTTCAACAGATCGTACTTGCGCGACGTAACTCTGTCCAGCGAAATGTTCACCACCTGGTCGCGGTCGAACCCCGGGTCCTTGTGTCGCATAAAGCTGAGCTGCCGCAACACAAAAATGGTACTGATGATCAGAAAGATCGCACTCGCAAATTGCCCGACAACGAGGACATTGCGCAGCATCGCTTTATTCTTTCCCAATTGCGGCAAACCCTTGAGGACCCGCACGGGTTGAAAAGAGGAAAGATAGGCCGCCGGGTAAAGCCCCGAAACGATACCCACCACGATGGTCCCGGCAACCACTACCACAGGTATCCAGCCATTCTGCGTCAAAACGATCTCAAGATGCCGCCGGCTCAGGGCATCGACATACAACAGCGCCGGCCATAACAAAGCCATCGCCAGCACCAGCGCTACCAGCGCCAGCAACACGGTCTCGCTTAGAAATTGCACACTCAGCTGGGACCGCACGGCGCCTACCGACTTGCGGATACCTACTTCCCTCGCCCGCTCCGCGGAGCGCGCGGTGGACAGATTCATAAAATTGATGCAGGCGATCACCAGCACGATAAGGGCTATGATGAAAAAGATGTTGGTATAATTGGCATCGAATTTCTCGGAATTGACATAGTCGAGCCCGATATCGGCGGAATGGGCATGCACGGCTCTCAAGGGAAGCAGGAAGAGCTCATAATATTTCCACCCGTCGCCATGGAGATGCTCCTTGAGATAGGCGGGGAATTTCTTTTCCAGTGCCGCGACATCGGTGTTCGGCGCCAGCTCGAAATAGGTGTTCAGCCAGTTGCCGCCCCACATCTTATCCCATTGCGGCTTGATCCACGTATTGAACGAACACAAGGCGTCGAACTGCAGCTGCGAATTCTCCGGCGCATCAGGCATCACCCCGGTG
>DASZOW010000564.1:0-9279 GCA_035550615.1 Puia sp. | reverse complement strand
GCGGTTTGCGGACGTCGTTCTTATAGAAAAGCTTGAAACCGGTGAACTGGATGGGATATGCCGCTACCCACATGCGATAGCTGTCGGTCTTCAGGCTCACAGGCCCCCAGCCATCCATATCCAATATGACCTGCACATTCTTGGTAGGGTGCACATTCTGCGTACCGGTCACCATGTTCTTCGTAAAACGATGAACGATCAGGATCTTGGGCGGCAGGTTATTCTCCCTGGCCAGCTTATCCAGGTAATTTAAACAGAAATTGATATCCGCAGCATCCATCGTGCCGATCACCGTACCGGGACGTTTTCCCGTCTTCATGGAAAACTCGGGGTCGATACCCAGATGCACATTCGGCATCTTCAGATATTTCTCCAACTGCGGGATCTCGGCCTCCACATTGCTAAAACCTACCTGCACATCCAGGAATACGATAGCATTGATACGTGCGGCTATATGCAGGACAGAATCGATCTGCTTAAAAGGCATCCGCGCCCGGTACTTCCCATCCCTTCCCGGACTACCCTGCGCCGTTACGGCGATATAATGTAGCGCCGGCAATACCGGAATAGTGGTATCGGCTTCCTGCCATTTCTTCAGCTCGATCTTCAGCCGTCGCAACATCTCGTCAGGCGGGAACTCGCCGAGAACGCCCATATTCTTGGAGTATAAATTACCATAATAGGCTACGATCCGGTGAAACGGCAGGATCGCACCCGCATTGGGAAGCGCCGTTTTTGCCGGCCAACGGCCCGAAGAATCGCCATTTGCCAGATGAGCCATCAGCTTCCGGTAAAGTGCGGTATCCAACGGCCCGCTCGTTACTCCCGGCGCAGGCGTAATGGTCGTATCCCTGGCATTTGCCGTCGCGGCAACACCTGTCGCCACAGTACTGTCGGCTTTCTTGTTGGTAGAACGGCCATTGCTGCAAGCCGTAAGAACGATCAACCCGCAGGCGCCTATGACACAGGCCACCCTTAATGCGCTATTTTTATATACCATGCGTTACCTTACCCCGCTGATTTTTAAAAAGCCGCCAGTGGCGGCTTGGGTCGGGCAAAGTTAACGGAAAACGATCCTTGCATTGTTTTATTTTATAACACTTTCCCATCTTTTTTATTTGATCCCCACCGGCTTGGACATCCTGTCCGCATTCCCCCGCCGATCTACGGGCAAACGCCGCCTATCTCATCTTCTTATACGCATTGATCAACCCATTGGTCGAAGAATCATGCGTCTTGATCTCCTCGTTATTTTGCAGCTCGGGCAGGATCTTCCCGGCCAGCTGTTTGCCGAGCTCGACACCCCACTGGTCAAACGAAAAGATATCCCAGATCACCCCCTGCACAAAGATCTTATGCTCATACAGGGCGATGAGCTGCCCCAGCGTGAACGGCGTGACCTCCCTGACGAGGAACGAATTGGTAGGCCGGTTGCCGCTGAACCCCTTGAACGGGATAAGCTCTGCCGGAACTTTTTCCGCCTCCAACTGCTCCCGCGTCTTGCCATTCATCAACGCCTCCGTCTGCGCAAAGAAGTTACTCAACAGCTTCGGATGATGATCCCCGAGGGGATTGTGACTAATCGCGGGCGCAATAAAATCACACGGAATAACCAGCGTACCCTGGTGGATCAGCTGATAAAAGGCATGCTGCCCATTGGTGCCGGGCTCACCCCAGACCACGGGTCCCGTATGCCAGCTCACGGGTTTGCCGCTGCGGTCCACACTCTTCCCGTTGCTCTCCATATTTCCCTGCTGAAAATAAGCCGCGAACCGGTGCATGTACTGATCGTAAGGCAGGATCGCCTCGGTCTGTGCACCAAAGAAATTGATGTACCAAAGGCTGATCAGCGCCATGGTCACCGGGATATTCTTCTCGAACGGCGTCGTCCGGAAATGTACATCGGCAGCATGAGCGCCTTTAAGCACGGACTCGAAATTGTCATACCCTATCGTCAACGCGATCGAAAGGCCGATGGCGCTCCACAACGAATAACGGCCCCCTACCCAATCCCAGAATTCGAACATATTGGCCTTGTCGATCCCGAACCTGACGACCTCTTTTTCGTTGGTGCTCAACGCCGCAAAATGCTTGGCGACATGCGCCTCGTCCCTGGCGGCTTTCAGGAACCAGTCCCGCGCGGAATGGGCGTTCGTCATGGTCTCCTGTGTCGTAAAGGTCTTGGACGCTATCAGGAACAGGGTCTCCTCCGGCGTCACTTTTTTCAGGGTTTCCACGATATGCGTGGCGTCGACATTACTCACGAAATAAGCCTGCATCCCCTCCTTCCAGTACGGCCTAAGGGCTTCGGTAACCATCACCGGGCCCAGATCGCTTCCGCCGATTCCGATATTGACGATATATTTGATCTTTTTGCCGGTATACCCTTTCCAATCGCCGTTATGGATACGGGCGCAAAAGTCCTTCATCTGTTTCAACACCCGCAACACATCGGGCATCACATCCTTGCCGTCGCTGTTGACCGGCTTTCCGGAAAAATTACGCAGCGCCGTATGCAGCACGGAACGGTTCTCCGTCATATTGATCTTCTCGCCCGTGAACATCGCCTCGATCGCTTCCCTGACCTTGCTTTCCTCAGCCAGTTTACGAAGCAGGTCCAACGTCTTATGGCTAAAAATATTCTTCGAATAATCGAACAAAATGTCGTCCAGCCGGAGACTATGATGCTCGAAACGATTGGGCTCTTCGGCAAAAAGGGAACGCATATGCACCCCCTTCATCTCTTTATCATAATGATTCTGCAATTCTTGCCAGGCCTTCGTGTCTTTGGGAGAAACTTTCGGGAACATACGCTATGATTTTTAAAGATTATAATTGTTCTATGATGTCGACCGCCTCAGCGATCATCTCCGGGCTTACGTCCAGGTGCGTCACAAACCGGATCTGGCTGCCCGAGATCACATGCCCCAACACTCCTTTTTCCTTGAGCTGCTGGGCGATCTCGCGGGTGCAACCACCCTGGTCCACCTCGAAGATCACAATATTGGTCTCCACCGGCATGATGCTCCGGACAAAACTTTTTTTTCCCAGCGCCTGCGCCAATTGCCGGGCATGAGCATGATCGGTCGCAAGCCGCGCAATGTTATTCTCCAGCGCATAGATGCCGGCGGCAGCCATAAAACCGGCCTGACGCATTCCGCCGCCAAATACTTTCCGTACCCTCCGCGCCTTTTTGATAAAGGCCGCAGGCCCGATGAGGATGCTGCCGATGGGACAGCCCATCCCCTTATTGAGACAAACCGAGATCGTATCGAAAACCGCCCCGAATTGGGCCGCTGTCTGGCCTTTGGCGACCAACGCATTGAATAACCTGGCGCCATCCAAATGCAGCTTCAGCTGGTTGTCCGTACATACCTGCCGTATCTTTTTGATCTCTTCCAATTCATAACAGCTGCCACCCCCTCTGTTGGACGTGTTCTCCAACGCCACCAGCGAGGTCCTCGCCCGGTGCACATCGTCGGGATTGATCGCCGCAGATACCTGCTCGGCCGTGATCCGCCCCCGATCGCCTTCCAGCGCCTTTACCTGGCTGCCGGAATTGAAAGCGATCCCTCCCCCCTCATACACATACACATGCGCACTTTTTTCGCAGATGACCTCATCCCCCGGCTGCGTATGACACTTGATGGCGATCTGGTTGGACATGGTCCCGCTGGGACAATAAAGCGCCGCTTCCATCCCAAAAAGACGGGCGGCCATCGCTTCCAGCGCGTTGATGGATGGATCTTCCCCGAATACATCATCCCCTACCCTGGCGGCCATCATGGCTTCCAGCATGGCAGGCGTAGGACGGGTTACCGTGTCCGAGCGAAGGTCTATGGGCATAAATATTCTTCTTTAAGACCGCAATTTAAGCCCCCCCGTCAAAAAAAAACAACGCCCCCTTAAAAAAAGAAAGGGCAGCCTTACGGGGCTCCCCTCCTGATTCTTCAGACATCCGTTCCTACGTGACGGGCGCTATGCCCCCGCCGCTCAGGACATTGCCTCTTCCTTTATGTGGTTACCTTTTTCCTTGGCCGCCTTGATCAGTGCAAGTATACGGCTGCGAACGTCGTCCCGCAAACCATCGGTCTCGCGTTCAAAAATATCTTTTAACTCGTCCAGTTCGTCGGCGGTCATGCCACGCAACTGCCGCAATTTCCTTTTCAGAGAATCTGCCGTATCGCTGATCCGTTGGCGGGTCTCTCTCCCTTCCGCAGGAGCGAAAAGAACACCTAAGGCAACGCCCGCGGCGAGGCCGGTCAAAGCGCCAATTAAAACTTTCTGCGCATCCATAACTATAAATTTTTTTAAGTGAGGAATCGTAGTTAGGCCAGACTAAGTTATATTTTCAAGAACCTTGCCGGAAATCGTTAAAGCCGGCCAAACGCTTCACGGCCGACAAATGGGAAAGAAAATCCACAGATCGTCGATAAGCCCAAAATATCATACCTTTGCGCCCTATGACACAAGAACAGATCAAATCTATGAAGGACCGTGTGGCCGTCCTGAGGAGGTTTCTTTGACGTCGACAATCGTCAATATAAGATCAACGAAGAAAAACAGCTGTCGCTAAGCCCCGGTTTCTGGGATGATAACAAACGCGCGACGGAGATCCTCAAAAACATCAAGCTCAACGAATATTGGACCACGTTGTACGAATCCGTCGATTCGGCCGTGGAAGACTTTGTCGTGCTTTTCGACTTCTGGAAAGCGGGAGAAGCGTCCGAAGAAGAAACCCGCGAGGCTTATCACAAAGCCCTGGCGCTTATTGAGGAAATAGAGTTCAAAAGCACGCTGAATCAACCCGAAGACGAGCTCCCCGCCGTCATGCAGATCAACTCCGGCGCCGGCGGCACGGAAAGCCAGGACTGGGCCGAGATGCTCCTGCGCATGTACCGGATGTATGGCGAGAAACAAGGCTGGTCCGTCACCGAACTCGATCTCCAGGATGGGGAAGGCGCCGGCATTAAAAGCGCTACCCTGCAGTTCGACGGCCCCTTCGCCTATGGCTTTCTGAAAGCGGAAAGCGGCGTGCACAGGCTGGTCCGCATCTCCCCTTTCGACTCCAATGCCCGTCGCCATACCTCGTTTGCTTCCGTCTTTGTCTATCCGCTGGTAGACGACAGCATCGAGATCCAGGTCAACCCCGCGGACCTGGAATGGGAATTCTATCGCAGCGGTGGCAAAGGGGGGCAGAACGTCAACAAGGTGGAAACGGCCGTCCGGTTGAAACATACCCCCAGCGGCATCATCGTGGAATGTCAACAGGCCCGGACCCAGGGAGAGAACCGCGAGAAAGCGTTGAAAATGCTCAAAAGCCGGCTCTACGAAGAGGAACTGCGAAAACGGGAAGAGCTCAAGAATGCGACCAACTCTACCAAGAAAAAGATCGAGTGGGGCTCCCAGATCCGCAGCTATGTCTTCCATCCCTACAAGATGATCAAAGATCATCGTACCGATTATGAGGTGGGTAACGTGCAACCCGTGATGGATGGAGAACTGGACGGTTTCATCAAAGCCTACCTGATGAGCGAGAAAGAAACAACAACCTAAAAAAGTCACACACATGAGTATAGGTTATTTTAACTATCCCGCCCCACACAACGAGCCGGTGCTCTCCTACGCACCCGGAACCAAAGAAAGGGACGCGTTGAAAAACGCACTTAAAGAACTTAAATACGCCAGCCACGATATCCCGATGTTCATCGGCTCGCAGGAAGTGCGCACCGGCAAAAAGATCGCCCTGCATCCGCCGCATGAGATCGCACATACCCTCGGTCACTTCCATGAAGGTGACGAATCCCACGTACACCAGGCCATCGACGCGGCATTGAAAGCCAAAACCGCATGGGCCGCCCTGCCCTGGGAAGACCGCGCCTCCATCTTCCTCAAAGCCGCCGATCTCATCTCCTCGAAATACCGGCAACATATGAACGGCGCCACCATGCTGGGCCAAAGTAAGAACGCCTTTCAGGCCGAGATCGACAGCGCCTGCGAGCTCATCGACTTCCTCCGCTGGAACGTACACTTTCTAAGCGAGATCTATCGCCAGCAACCGGTAAGCGGCCCCGGCGTACACAACCGCACGGAATGGCGCCCGCTGGAAGGCTTTGTCCTCGCCATCACCCCTTTTAACTTCACGGCCATCGGCGGCAACCTGCCGGCATCCGCGGCGCTTTGCGGTAATGTCGTTGTCTGGAAACCGGCGTATACCCAGGTATTCTCGGCACAAATGTTTATGCGCATCCTAAGGGAGGCCGGCCTGCCCGATGGCGTCATCAACCTGGTCTATGTGGACGGCCCCGTGCTCGGAAAGGTTTGTTTCGAACATAAAGACTTTGCAGGGTTGCATTTCACCGGCTCTACCGCCGCCTTTAATCTTATATATAAGACCATCGGCGAGAACATCGGCCGCTATCGCACCTATCCCCGGATAGTAGGTGAAACAGGCGGCAAAGACTTTGTCATCGCCCATCCCAGCGCCGACCCCGACGTGCTCACCACCGCCCTCCTCCGCGGCGCCTTCGAATACCAGGGCCAAAAATGCTCCGCCGCTTCCCGGGCCTATATCCCGGCCAACCTGGCGGACGAAGTCAAAAAGAAGCTGATCACCGGCATCAAAAGCTTTAAGATGGGCTCGGTAGAAGATTTTTCAAATTTCATCAATGCCGTCATCGACGAGCGGAGCTTTAACAAGATCAGCTCCTATCTCGACAAAGCCCGGAAAGACCCCAAAGCCGCCATCCTCGTCGGCGGCGAATGCGACAAAAGCAAAGGATACTTCGTTCAACCTACCGTCATCGAAACCCAGGACCCTTATTTCCTTACGATGTGCGAGGAGATCTTCGGCCCCGTGCTGACGATCTATATCTATAAGCCGGAAGACTTCGAAAACACGCTGGAGATCGTGGATAACACCTCCCCCTACGCGCTTACCGGTTCCATTATCGCCCGCGACCGCGCCGCCATCGACCTGGCGACCAACCGCCTGCGCAACGCCGCCGGCAATTTTTATATCAACGACAAACCTACCGGCGCCGTCGTGGGCCAGCAACCCTTTGGGGGTGCGCGCGGCTCGGGGACAAACGACAAGGCCGGATCGATGCTCAACCTCTACCGCTGGCTCAGCGCCCGCACCATCAAAGAGACCTTTGCACCGCCTACCGATTACCGCTACCCGTTTCTTACAGAATAGTGTAAAGCCCGGCATCTACCGGGCTTTGTAATTTTTTTCCGACCACCGGCCGCAACGGTTTACGCCGCCTTCGCCAGCTTCAGCCGCGATCGCAGAAAATTCCCTCCTTTCTGCCCGGGCAGCTCGGTTACCCAGAGCGTCGGGGTCATCGGCGGGGCGCCTTCCGTCATCGTCATCAGCACCGGAATACCATAATAGGCATCCTTCCGGTTCTCCGATTCGAATGCCCAAAACAGTTCGGGAACATTCTTCCGAAAGGTCTCGCCGATATACCGGACAAAAAGATCGCGGGCAAATTTGTTCTTCCTGTCCTTCAGCTCTTCCACGCTGTAATTCGAAACGATATACTCCTCGATAACATCCAGCGAGTCCAGTGAATAATCCAGCTGAGCCCTGATTTCCTTGGGAAGAATGCTAAGACGGGGCATTTCGTCGGGCATGATGTTCAACCACCAGGCGTAGTTGTCTTCGATTCCATTGAGGTCGCTAATAGTGATCATACGGTATTGGGTTTATGCAAGTATAAGGCTTTTTGCCAAGCCCAAATAATCATAATTGGAGAATTTTCTTTCGTTAAAAGACTACTACGCTTATCTATCTACGTTATATATCCGGACAGCTGTACACCGCCGTCAAATAAAATAATTCTAAATAGTGTAATTTATACACTAACAATGGCTGACAAATGCATTTGTGAACTTTTTTGGCAATACACAATAAAAAACTGCGGTTTTCGTAGCCTGCATTTTTACAATCCACCTGTTATATTTGCCTCGGAAAAACAATTCCTTTATGAAAAAACTCGTACTAATCCTCATCGCTGGCGCAAGTTTCGCCACAGCAAACGCGCAAATCCAATTCGGTGTAAAAGCAGGTGCTAACTTTGCAAACATCACCGGTGACGGCACTTCCGGCTACAAATCATTGGTCGGCCTGGATGCCGGTGTCTTTGCAAACATCCCACTCGCACAGTCCTTCAGCTTCAGCCCGGAGATCATCTATTCCGGCAAAGGCACCAAATTCTCCGACGCAGGCATCGACTTTACCGGCCGCGCCAACTACCTGGACATCCCGCTGCTGTTCAAGTACAAGCATGCTTCCGGCTTTAACGTCGAAACCGGTCCCCAGGTCGGCTTCCTGCTCAGCGCACAACTCAAAGCCCAGGGCCAATCGCAAGACCAGAAAGCTTATTTCAACACCACCGAATTTGCCTGGGACCTCGGTATCGGTTACGATATCCCGAAGACACCGGTAGGCATCGAAGTCCGTTACAACCTCGGCATCTCGAACATCGCCAAGGCGGATCCCAACGATCCCAACGACAATTTCAAACAACATAATAGCGTTTTCCAGGTCGGTCTGCGCTATACGTTGCTCGGCGGCAAAAAATAAGTCGCTGAAAATTAATTATTTCTATCACCCGTACCCAGCATCTCAGATGCTGGGTATATTTTTTGCTCATAACCAAACATCACAAGTCAACAATTATGAAAAAATTACTATTTGTAGTCATCGCAGGCATCTCTTTCGCCACGGCCAACGCTCAGGGACAAATGCAGTTCGGCCTCAAAGGCGGGCTTAACCTTTCGAACATAAACGTCAGCAACGGCTTCGATGGTTATAGCTACAGCTCACTGGCCAACTTCAACGCCGGCGCGTTCCTCAAGATCCCTGTTGTCCGCTTCTTCAGCCTTCAACCCGAACTCTACTATTCCGGCCAGGGATTTAAAGCCGATGACGGCAGCGGCGGGACCTATTCGGAGCACGTGAACTATCTGAATATCCCCGTCCTCGCCAAGTTCACGACCCGCTCCGGTTTTTACCTGGAAACGGGCCCCCAGGTCGGTGTCAAGCTGAGCGCCAAAGACAAAGAAAATGGCCTCTCCCAGGACGTCTCTTCCGCATATAATTCAGCGGATTTCGCATGGGTATTCGGCGCCGGTTTCAAGATCCCGATGGCCCCGGTCGGCATCGATCTCCGCTACAACGTCGGAATCACCAACGTCGCCAACGATTCTTACTATGGCAATGGCTATGGCCAGTACGGCGTCAGGAACGGTGTCTTTCAGCTCGACCTGTTC
>DASZOW010000563.1:0-3530 GCA_035550615.1 Puia sp. | reverse complement strand
ACAGGCTTACGCCAACGAGATCTGGCTATTCGACCGCCGCCGGGGAACGGGCGAATCCATCTGGGACATCAAAAAAAAGATCGGTTTTGTCTCGCCGGAGCTGCATCTCTACTTTGACACGGCCGCCACGTCTTATGAGGTCATCGCCTCGGGTCTCTTCGATACCATCGGCCTGTTCCGGCAATTGAACGAAGAACAGCATGCCGCAGTGCAATTGTGGATGCAATTACTCTCGTTGCAGGATTTGCGTAACCGGCGCCTCATACAGCTCTCCACCGGACAGCAACGCATGATCCTGCTGGCCCGCGCCCTCATCAAGAACCCGCCCATGCTGATCCTCGATGAACCTTGTCAGGGACTCGACGATGAACAAACGGCTTATTTCCGCGAGCTGATCACGATCCTCTGCGAAACATTCGGTACGACATTGATCTATGTGAGCCATTATCAGCAGGAATTGCCGGCCTGTATCGATCATTGGTTGAGACTGGAGAAAGGAACGATCGTGCACTGACCCCACAGCTGCTTTTCGTTATGGCATAGTCCTTGCAAAAGGGTTAGTGAGCCCACCCTCGCTCGCACGCCCAGTATCCGCGTAGATCACTCTTAAATCATTTATTATGTTCACCTTTTTCAAAACGGGCGCCGTCGCCGTAGCCGCTGTAGGCCTCTTTACTTTTGCCCACCTCCGCTTCGGTTCCATCAGAGGGTCGATCACTCCGGTAGATGCAGGCGTCCAGGCCTGGGCCGAATCGGCAACGGATACACTGAAAGCACCGATCGTCAACGGAGCCTTCGAGATCACCAACGCCAAACCAGGCGCTTACAAAGTCATCATCGAAGCAAAACCACCATATCGAAATGTCGCCAAAGATGGCCTCATGGTCACTGACGGCCAGGCCACCGACGCCGGAGAAATTAAGCTGGAAAAATAATTACCGGCAAAGAGGCTGTAGGATAAGTGGTCATGCAGAATTCCGCATAGCCGGAATTCGGGAAGCCATCCCGCCGCTCGGGATGGCTTTCTTGTCTTTGTTAGAAAATTTTTCAACAAATTGATTATCAATACATAATCGTTAATTTATGGTTAACCCGGCGCCGGATTTGCAAAGATCGCCGGCGGAAAACCCAAAATTCGTACCTTTGTATCATCGCTGCAGGGAACCATTAAATCCAACCTCAGCCCCCGGCCTACTGCCGGAATACTTACTACCCCCGTTATATTCTAAGATTTGTTTATCAGACTTTTTGTTTATTTTAAAAAAGGTGATGTATGTATTCGTATGCGCTGTTGGAAAAAGGTTGTTACTACTTGATCCAGGAAAAAGAGGAAGGCCCTGTCGGATTGATCAAAGTAAATATGGAGACGGATCATTGCATGTACGTCTCCAAGTATGCCGAGACCCCATTGACCGTGTGGCAAAAAAAATCGGATCCCATTTTTGACATCCTCGAATTGCTGGGAGACGACAAGGTCAAGACCTGGGAATCGATCTACAACGATAATCAGGATACTTATAATTACGAAGAAGACGAAGAATAACGCGGCGAATCCGAAAATCGCAGGGAACCGGGTTCCCTTCCGCGTAAACCATAGCTCCAGATGCCGGCGCTGGTAAGCACAGCCGCCAGTGAAAGGCTGATATAATACATCAGAAAGCTGTCTGCCTCATTATAGGTCTGCGACGACTTCGGGAAAAGCGAGAGAAGAAAGATGATCAGATAGGTTCCGTACGCAAACAACAAGGAGGCATAGACAAACGCCATGGAGTTCTCGAAGCGGTCGTGTTCCATCTTCTTGAGGTATTGCCAGAGACCGGCCACACTATAGGCGAGGACGAGCACGACGCCGGCGCCGATGAACAGGGGCCAGGAATAAGTATACCCTTTTTCCGCAACCAGCACCGCCTCGGCGCCGATAAGCCCCAGCATCACCAGCAACAGCTGTTTTCGGAATCTACCCGACGCGGCCAGCGCAAAGATCAGCAACATCAGCGGGGCATCCGCCAGATCATAAATAGTACTTAACTGGGTAAAAAAATTACGTAAGCTCTCCTGCCGGATCTGCCCGAGCATCGGAAGATTGACCAGCCCATTCAAAAACCAGTAAATACCGATGACCCTAAAGGTATTCACCTTACGCACCTTTTTAAAACCCAGGAATAAAAAAGGGATAAAACAGAGCGCGATCGCAAGGCTGCAGATCACGACGTACAGGGCGGATATAGAGCCAGTTTTCAAAGGATCAACGTTTATTTATAAATCGAAAAAATAAGCGATTTATTATAGGTAAAAATACTCACTTTTGTACAGATTTTACGGTAGAATTCGACAAATGTAAACTATTGAACGACAAGCGATAGTTTCTCCCGGATTAACGTATTTTTAATGGCATGATCTCTCAACAGACCATACAGCAGATACTCAGCAGGATCGATATCATCGAGATCGTAGGCGGCTTCGTGAAGCTGAAAAAACGCGGCGCAAACTATCTTGGTCTCTGCCCTTTCCATAACGAAAAAACACCCTCCTTTACGGTCAGTCCCGCCAAGGAGATCTATAAATGTTTTGGCTGCGGCCGCAGCGGCAATACCATCAGCTTCCTCATGGAACACGAGAAGTATTCTTATGCGGAAGCCCTGCGCTGGCTCGCGGCGCGTTACAACGTCGAGATAGAAGAAAAGGAGCTCAGCCCCGAATTGCGTCAGCAGCAGCAGGTCGCCGACAGTCTCTATATCATCAACACCTTTGCGCAGAAATTCTTTTCCGACACACTGCTGAATACGGAGGAAGGCCAGGACATCGGGCTGAGCTATCTCCGGGAACGTGGATTTAACGAAGATATCATCCGCAAATTTCAGCTGGGTTTCAATCCCGAGGCGCGCGATGCCTTTGCCCGTGCGGCTGTTGCGGCGCAGTATAATCCCGAATACCTCGTAAAAACGGGCCTGGTGGTGCTGCGCGACGAAAAGCTGGTCGACAATTACCGCGGCCGGATCATCTTCCCCGTACATAACCAGACCGGCAAGGTCATCGGGTTCGGCGCCCGCATCATCAAGACCAATGACCGCGCGCCCAAATACATCAACACCCCCGAGAACGAGATCTATGTCAAAAGCAAGATCCTCTATGGCTCCTACCAGGCGCGTCAGGCCATCGACAAGCTGGACGAATGTCTGCTGGTGGAAGGCTATACCGACGTGATCTCCCTGCACCAGGCCGGGGTCGAGAACGTCGTCGCCAGCGGCGGTACTTCGCTGACGGTAGACCAGCTGCGGCTGATAAAAAAATACACCCGCCATCTCACCATCATCTACGACGGCGATGGCGCCGGTATCAAAGCTGCCCTGCGCGGACTCGACATGGCGCTCGAAGAAGGGCTGGATGTCCGGCTGGTGCTGATCCCCGACAAAGAAGATCCGGATAGCTATGTGCGGCTCGTAGGCGCCGCCAGATTCCGCGAATTCATCGCCGCGAACAAAAAGGATTTCATCCTCTTTCAGCTCGACGTAGCCCTCAAAGATGCCGCC
>DASZOW010000562.1:0-3700 GCA_035550615.1 Puia sp. | reverse complement strand
GAGAAAGGCCAGGGCATAGGGGATGATGCCGCGGTCGGTCCGGAGCTTTTTGTAATTGAAATAATACCTCTAGTTTAAGAATAGCGCGCGCTCCCGGCCGTGATAATAGCGGGCCATCGAATGGGTGATACCGGCTGTGTCTACGCTATTATCGTCGGTCCTGGACGTTAGTTCCATAAAGCCATCAATGCCGATGGATTGATTTTTTGCGAACCCGTATTCGGTCCCGAACAGAGCGCTGATACCGCTTTCGTCGCCCAGAACGAAGGGCAGCGCCTTGCCTTTGATCGCCCAATTGCGCAAATTCGCCAGCGGGCTATAGGGGGTCACGAACTGGGCTGAAAGGGCCAGCGGGAGACATAAGGCAAAAAGCATCGGGATCGAGAGCATAGTTTACCGGAATTGGAGATCCAGTGAGATCACGTCCGATACCAGATCCGTTGTTTGAGTATAATGGCCGTAACGGATTTCGAGTGTTTTCAGATGGGTGTCGAAGATGCCTTTGGGCGGGGCGAGCCTGACGCCGGCTCCGAAGAAGCTGCTGTGAAAGGATGCCAGCGCATAATTGCTCGTATAATAGGTATCGGTGGCGGCATGTGTTTCATAAGGGGAAAAGTATCTTGCAGCGGTCTGTGCATAGTACCGGTAGAACGGCGTCACGGAATAGAACGGGGTGATCTTGACCGTGGTTTCAAGACTTGCCGTATGGGAACTGATCCCCCAGCTGTCGGTGTAATACCGGTAATAGCTGCGCAGAATGAGCGCATCCCCGAGGAAATAGTTGACCCGCAGGCCGATGGGCAGCTTGAAACGGTTGGAGGGGAGTTTTTCTATGGAATCGGCACCATCGGCAAAATATACGCGGTGGAACGGGAGCCCGAGGTAGCCGTGCTGTTCTACGAGATCGAGCAGCAGAATGCCCTGCAGCCGGGTGTCGATAATTTGCGAGAACGAGAAGGAGGCGGTATAGGTTTGACGGCCGCTGGAACCGTAATCCGGATGCCGCAGTTCGCCGTTTCGACCGGTTCTGTAAGCGCCCGCAGGCTCGAACTCGGAAGGCAGGATCATGGTCACCTGGTCGAGGTAGGCGCTTAGCTTTACGCCGAACTCGCCGTTATTCCTGGTTTTTTGGCCAGCGTTGATATCCAATCCATACGAATGATAGTTGAATTCGTTGGAATAATAGACGCCTGCGCCGATGGAGCTGCCTTTTTGCTGATTCTCCCGGGACCAGTCCACCGTGGGATAGAGCCGCAGGCCGTCCGTCCGCCGGGATGCCCCGGTCTTCGAGATCCAGGCCTGCGAAGCGGCGGTATGATGATCCACGCCCATACCGGCTGTCAGCGAATTCTTCCGTTGTTTGGCGTCCCAGGCCACAAATTTTACTTCCACTCCATTGGCCAGATCGGTGACATGCTCATCGCCGATGCCGCCGCGGATGGCGGAATGATCGCCGTTCTGGGTATAATAGCTGGATACGAGCTCGACTTCGTCGAAACGCAGTTTTCTGGGTTTGTAGGCGCTCGTGTCCGGCGTTTGTGTTTGCGAGAAAGCGTGGACAAACAGGAGGAAGAGACCGACAACGGTTAAACAGATCTTTTTCATGTCATTGGTTGAGACTAGTTACAGCCACATCCGCCGCCGGTTTTTCCGCCGTTGGCGCCGGCGGAACCTTCCCGGTAGGATTGGAAGTTCAATTCGTTCTTTTCGACCTTCCGGTTGGAAAGGGACATTTCGGAGTCGTTGAGGCGGTTCTTCTGGTATTCCTTGACGGGAGCACAGGCCGGCAAGATGGCGGCAAACAAGGCAACACCGATCGAGACCATGGGTATTCTTTTCATCGTTGTGTTTTTAGGAGGTGGACGTGGATATTATCGGTGAAATGTATCTCATTGTGGTCGTCGATGAGGATCGCTTCGATCTGGCGCATCTGGTTGATCATATCGAGACCGGCGCGGGCGCCCATGATCATCACCGGTGTGGCCATCGCGTCGGCGATCTCGGCATTAGGGCACAGGATCGTGACGCTTTTGATACCTGTGACGGGCAATCCTGTCCGGGGGTCGATGGTGTGCGAATAACGCTTTCCGCCGATGATGACATACTTTTCATAGTTTCCGGAGGTGGCGATGGCTACGTCGGTAAGATCCAAACAGGCTATGATCTCCGCGGGTCTATCCGGATGGACGACACCGATCGTCCATGGCGCGCCGCCGGGCCGATGACCCCAGGCCGTCAGGTCGCCGGAAGCGTTGACCACTCCGCCGGTAACGCCTAGCTGCCGGAGGATCGTCCTGGCTCTCTCGGCTGCATAACCTTTGCCAATGCCTCCAAACCCGATGCGCATGCCTTTTTCTTTTAAGAACACCGACCGGTTTTGGCGGTCGAGACCGATCTTCCGGTAATCGATCAGCCGGACCATTTTTTTTGCAACGGCGGGGTCGGGCAGACTACGCATGGTAGTATCGAAGTTCCAGAGCCGTTGGTCGACGGATCCATAGGTAAGATCGAAGGCGCCCTGGGTCAGCGCCGAGATACGGATCGCGCGTTCTATGAGCTCGAAGGTCTCCCGGCTGACTTCGACCGGGGATATCCCGGCATGGGCATTGATCAGGGACGTTTCACTGTCTTCGCTGAACGTGGTGAGCAGGCGCTCGATCCGCCTGATCTCCTGGACGCCGGCGTCGATACACTCATTGGCCCACGACTCATCGCGGGCAACGACGGTCAGCTCGAAATGATTGCCCATGAGTTTCATCGATCGTCTGAACACACGCTCTTCCATAGTTGCATCGTTGAACCGGGTTACGGAATTCGGGCTTCAATGGCTGCCATCCGCTTGTATGGCGTTGCGGACCATGCCGGCAAACTCCGCCGGTTTCCAGCCCGGGTTCCCCGGCCATTGTTTCACTATTTTTCCGTCTGCGGTGAGAAGCAGGGTAAGGGGAAACTCGCCTTGTGGGTTATACTTATCGGCGAGGCGGTCATTGGCCGCTTGTTGTTCTTTGGACAATTGGTTCTTTTTCTTTCTCGGGAAATCAGCATCGACCAGGACCAGCGAGCTATCCGCCAGGGCCTGGAATAGCGCATCATCGAAGACCTCCTGGCGAAGGAGTATACATGGCCCGCACCAGTCGCTGCCGGAGAAATTCAGGAGGATATGCCGGTGCTCTTTGCGGGCAATCGCCCGGGCCTCTTCCATGTTGGCATGCCATGGCGCCGCCATGAGCAGCATGGGAAGAAGGATCGCTATGGTAAATGTTCTGACCATCGGGATGTTTTTATGGTGTCCGGCGCAGCGAAGGATGTCGATTGCGGGTCTGCGTGGGATGTTTTTTTCCTCCGCCGAACCGTCTGCCTATGATCACTTTAAAAATGCTTCTGTCGATGCCGGGAGTCAGCCCGAACACATATCCGGCGTTGAATTCCCAGCGGGGGTCGAAATCGGCGTCCACGGCAATGGCGAGCTGATGTTGCTGTTCGGCGATGGGATCAAAGTGCCGGAATGGGCCGAATGATCCGTAGTACTCGATGCCGGGCGCCCATACTTTCCCGATCTGATAGCTGAACTTGAAATCCGGCGCGAAGGCGGGTCCGTGGCCTGCGCCGGCTCCCTGGAATGTGAAATCCACTACCGGGTTGAGGGCCAGGTAGACGGGGCCCAGTTGCTTATCGATGATGGGGCGGACCTCCATGGTCC
>DASZOW010000561.1:0-5063 GCA_035550615.1 Puia sp. | reverse complement strand
TACCGATCTGTGGATACCCAGCAGCAATAATGTGAAGCCCGAGATCGCCGACCAGGGTTCCATCGGCTATTTTAGAAATTTCAGGGATAACCGGTATGAGTTTTCGGTGGAAGCTTATTATAAGTCGATGCAGAACCAGATCGATTACAGGAATGGGGCGGAGCTTATCGCCAATGAGAATGTCGAATCGCAGCTTCTTTTCGGTAGGGGCCGGGCTTATGGGTTAGAGTTGTTCGTGAAGAAAAAGGTAGGGAAATTTACCGGCTGGGTGAGCTATACCCTTTCCCGTACGGAGCTGAAGATCGATGGCGTCAATCAGAACAGATGGTATCCGGCCAAGCAGGACAGGACGCATGATGTCTCGTTGGTAGGGATCTACCAGGCCGGCCGGAAATGGACGTTGTCTGCGACCTGGGTATACTATACCGGCAACGCCGTTACGTGGCCGAACGGAAAATACCAGGTCGACGGTCAGACTGCCTTTTATTATACGGAACGCAATGCCTACCGGATGCCGGCCTATCACCGCATGGATGTGGCCGCGACCCTGAAGGGAAAGAAAAAGAAGAAGTTCGAGAGCAGCTGGACGTTTTCCATCTATAATCTTTATGGGCGGGAGAATGCCTATAGTATCGTTTTTCAGAACGATCCGAACGACCCTACGAAAACACAGGCGCTGCAATATTCGCTGTTCCGGTTTGTCCCTTCTGTAACGTATAATTTTAAATTTTGATCCATGAGAAGAGTGACGCGTTATGGTTTTCTTTTGGCGCTGGTGATCGTATCGGCCTGTAAAAAGGTCATCGATGTCAATCTGAAGAATGTTGCGCCGCAGATCGTGATCGAAGGGAATATCACCGATGCGGCGGGGCCTTATATCGTAAGGCTATCGAAGACGGTGGATTTTTCAGCCAGCAATGTCTATCCAGCCGTTACCAATGCCACGGTGACCATTACCGATAGCACGATCGGCCGGACCGATCTCCTTGTGCAGGCAGACTCCGGGCTCTATATTACGACCCGGATCGTGGGTGTCTCGCGTCATACATACGGGTTAAAGGTCAGCGTCGACGGCCAGACATATACCGCCGCTTCCACAATGCCGGTGCGGGTGCCGCTGGATTCGATCGGTTTTGGCGAGAACCTCGGTGTCAATGGCGACCAGCAGATCAATGCCGTAGTAAATTTTCGGGACCCGGCGGGATCAGGCAACAATTATATGTTCACCGAATATGTGAATGGCCGGCTGATACCCAATATTTTTGTGTTCGAGGACCGGCTGTCCGATGGAAGATATATACAGGACCCGCTCTTTAACGACAGCGCTTGTCTGAAGAGGGGGGATACGCTGGTGTTGAACATGAGCTGTATAGACAAGAATAATTACAACTATTTCTATACGCTGATGAATGTGACGGGGAATAACAATTTTCAATCCGTGACGCCCGCCAATCCTGTCGGCAATATCTCCAATGGGGCATTAGGATATTTCAGCGCTCATACTATACAGCGGGCGGCGATCTCGGTATACTAGGCCATTAGTCCGCGACAATATCAGGCTATTAGGCGGCGGCGCCGAGGATCGGCCGCGGCCGGGTAGCGTCAGGGCGCGTTGATCAGGTACCGCGAGGGCCCGCGATCTTGGGTAGCGTCAGGGCTGATAGCTCTTGATCTTATTATATAGTGTCTTCCGGTCGATCTTTAGGATCTCGGCTGCTCTCGATTTGTTATAATTCACCTGTTTGAGGACGTTCATGATCGTATCGTATTCGGCCTGGGCTGCCGCATTTTTGAGATCCGTCTCTTTATGGACGATAGGGTGGTGTACGGGTTGGATCACTGGCGCCTCTGTTTGGGGTATGAAATTCTGCGCGTAGCCGTTAGTATCTATGATCTCGGCGGGCAGCACCCGGGCATTGACCCGGCCGGAGGAGGTCAGCAGGGCTGCGCGGCGGATGACATTTCTGAATTCCCGGAGGTTTCCGGGCCAGGGATAATTCATGAAGATCTGCATCACTTCCGGATCGAAGCCTTCTACTTCCTTGTTAAGCTCCTTATTAGCCTTGCCCAGGAAGAAGTCGGCAAACAATGGAATGTCTTCCTTGCGGTGGCGGAAAGCCGGCAATACGATGGAGAATTCATTAAAACGATGAAACAGGTCCTCGCGGAATCTTCCTTTCCGGTAGGCTTCCTGGAGGTTTTCGTTGGAGGCGACGATGATACGGACGTCGGTTTCCATTTCCTTGACACCACCTACCCTTTTGAACTTACGTTCCTGGATCACGCGTAAGAGAGCGGCCTGGATCTCGTAAGAGAGGTTCGCGACCTCATCGAGGAATAGAGTGCCGCCGTTGGCCAGTTCGAAATGACCTTCCTTGTCACCGAGAGCACCGGTAAAGGCGCCTTTGACGTGTCCGAACAGTTCGCTGCCGGCCAGTTCTTTGGACAGCGTGCCGCAGTCCATGGCGATAAATGGTTTGTCCCTGCGGGCGCTGTTCGAATGGATAGTTCGTGCGATCACTTCTTTTCCGGTGCCGCTTTCTCCATAGAGGATGATGCTATAGTTCGTGGGGGCCACGAGCTCGATCTGCCGGTAAAGCTCACGCGTAGCAGGGGCCTGGCCTACCAGGAATTCTTCGTCGGGCATGTTTTTGCCTGGTCTTCTTGCGGCTTGGGCGGCGGCCGGTTTCGGTGAATCGGTCTCGCCTTCCGAAGATTGCTGCAAGGCTCTCCCGATGACGTTGAGCACTTCTTCGGGGATCAGGGGTTTGGTGATGTAATCGAAGGCGCCGGCCTTGATCACGTCTACAGCTGTCTTGATATCGGAATAACCGGTTATGATGATAACGATCGCGTAGGGATCGAGATTTTTTATTTCTTTTAACACCTCTCTGCCTTCTTTGTCTCCGAGCCGGAAATCACAAAGGACAACGTCGAATTTGGATTCCTTGAATTTTGCGATTCCTTTGCTGCCGCTATGACTGGCTTCTGTCTCATATCCCTTTTTTTGCAGGAAACGGCCCAGAAGGTTGCACATGTCCATATCGTCGTCGATTATCAGAATTCGCTTCATAATTGAGGTTTTCAAGTTAAAATTACTTCAATATCGTTATATGTTAGCCGGAACAGCGGTTCCGGGTTTTACGGGTTCCATCTTTAGTGATTACCTGAACGGGTCTTTTTCCGGCCCGCGCCGGTGGGGGCGGGGACGTTTGCCGGGGGTTTCCGGGGGCCGTGGCGTTCCAGTTCGGCGGGCTTTCCGGGGACCGTAGCGTTCCGGTTCGGCGGACTTTCCGGGGACCGAGGCGTTCCGGTTGGCCGGGTTCTCAGGGGGCCGTGGCGTTTCCGGTTCGGCGGGTTCTCCGGGGACCGTGGCGTTCCGGTTCGGCGGATTTCTCCGGGGGCCGTGGCGTTTCCGGTTCGGCGGGTTCTCCGGGGACCGAGGCGTTTCCGGTTCGGCGGGTTCTCCGGGGACCGTAGCCTTCCGGTTCGGCGGACTTTCCGGGGACCGTGGCGTTCGCGGTTGGCCGGGTTTCTTTGGATTGCCGTGCAAACGGAGAGCGATCAAGTAATTATCCTCACTTATCCCTAAACCCTGCCAAATTCGGACGGCTTATTAAACAGTCAGATTTGGCGGTTCTGTGTATTTATTTCCCCGAATTGGGGCGGCCGCCGCCACAAAAGTTACAAAATTTAAAGGACAACTACTTATTAAAAGGCGGACTGCCCGGAAAATTCGTGGCAATAAAATTGTAAATATTTAGTTTGTAAAATTGTGGGGTGTTAATTGATGGTTAAGTGGAAACAATTATGAATTTTTATGGTAGATGCTAACAATAAAGTCCTGATCGTAGATGATGAACTGGACATCTGTTATTTACTGAGCGGAATGTTGAAACAGCGAAATTTAATGACCGGCTTTGTGAATACCCTCTCCGATGCAGTTATTGCACTCCAAACGGACACCCCATCTATTCTGTTCCTCGATAATCACCTGCCGGATGGATTCGGACTGGATTTTATCCCTTACATCAAGAAGAATTACCCCGAGGTCAAAGTGATCATGATCACGGCGCATGATGGCGCCATAGAACGGAAACAGGCTTATGAAGGCGGAGTAGACCTCTTTGTCGCCAAACCGCTGAACCGCAAGCTCATCAATGACGCCATCGACAAGTTATACAGCTCCGACCCTACAGGAAGAATAGTGTACAGCAATTCAAACTGATTCCAGCTGGATCGTAACGGTGGCGCCCATCCCCCTGGCGCTCTCCAGGCTGATCGCTCCATTGTGATTCAAGATAATATTCTGGGTGCTGGTCAGACCGAGGCCTGTTCCCATAGGTTTGCTGGTAAAATAGGGCTCGAACACTTTCGAGAGCGCCTCCTCGTCGATACCCGCACCATTGTCCTTGATTATTACAAAGCATTTATGGTTGGCCGAACCGGTCTTTATCTGTAGAATGCCCTTGCCCGGCTCCATGGCCTCGAGCGCATTGACGATGATGTTCAGCAAAGCGATCTTCATGCGTTTAACGTCTACCGACAGCACACACCCGGCGCTGTCATAGCTACGGACCACGGTAACATTATTCAGCTTGATCCGGTCCCTGGCCAGCTCCAGCGTTTCATCCAGCAATTGATCCAGCGGGATCTCCTGATAACGCAGGTCGGCGAATTTGGTAGAGTTGAGCAGATCGGTGATCAAAAGATTGATGCGATCGCTATTTCTGTGGATCATCCCCAGCAACAATTCGGAACTTTGGGCGACATGGCCATCGACCTCGTATTGCAGCTGTTCCACCGCGAGATTGATATTGGTCAGCGGATTGCGGACCTCATGGGCGATCGTCCTGGCGATCCGGCCGGTGGCGGCAAATTTTTCGGTGCTGCGCATCTGGACGAGCTCTTTGTTGGCTTTGGCCAGGTCTTCGATCCTGTCCTGCAACTCGTGCTGGTAGTCGGACGCCCGCCTGTCCGCCACCCGCCGGCCCTTGTTCTCGCGGGAATAAGTGAGATAGGCGAAGATGGCCATCAAGACAGCCATGCCGATGGAAATAAAA
>DASZOW010000560.1:0-18393 GCA_035550615.1 Puia sp. | reverse complement strand
GGCATGAAGCTTTGTACACTGCTCGCCGGTCTAAAGGGCTATCAGACCAAGGTCATCGGCATGCCCACCTGGGATAACCTGGATTGGGCGAAGCCGGAATATGCGGGCGAAGAGATCGTGTATACTACTCCTTTTTATATCAATCCCACGGATACGCTGGTCAAAACGATCCAGCAGAATTTCAAGAACCGGTTCTATTCGCGGCCCAGCGACATGGTCTTTCGGGGATATGAGACCATATACCGGTTTGCACATCTCCTTTTGGTGCATGGGAAGGACCTCAACGGCAGCATGGGCGATAACAAATTCAAGGTCTTTAACGATTTTGAGATCCTGCCTGTGTTCAGCAACCGGCAAACGCTGGATTACTTCGAGAACAAGAAATTGTACTTTGTCAAAAAGATCGATGGCAGTACGGTGGTGAACTAGGGGGAAATCGATGGCCGGCTTTGGCGGCCTAAAATTTGTAGCAACAGGGTTATGCCGTTAATAGAATTCACCGATAAGGGGCTTTATTGCGCCCAGGGGCAGTTCTACATCGATCCCTGGCGGCCGGTCGGCAAGGCCGTGATCACCCATGGCCATAGCGATCATGCACGACCGGGGAATGGCAGTTATCTCTGTCACCGGTTGACGCTTCCGCTACTCGAGCTGAGACTTGGGCCGGGAGCCTACCAGGCGGTCGAATGGGGGGAGCCGGTATTTCTCAACGGGGTAAGGGTGAGCCTGCACCCCGCCGGGCATGTGATCGGTTCCAGCCAGGTGCGGATGGAGTACCAGGGCGAAGTTTGGGTGGTGAGCGGGGATTATAAAACGGAGGATGACGGGCTCAGCGGGGCGTTCGAGCCGCTACGTTGTCATGTCTTTGTCACCGAGTCGACGTTCGGCCTGCCGATCTACAACTGGAAACCGCAGCCGATGATCTTCGACGCGATACAGGACTGGGTGGCGGGGAACCGAAGCCGGGAGCGGACTTCCGTGCTGATCGCCTATAGCCTGGGAAAGGCGCAGCGGTTGTTGCTGGGATTGGCGCCGATGGATGTGGAAATATTTGTGCATGGCGCTGTCTGGAATGTATACCAGCGGCTGGTGAATGCCGGGATAGCGCTGCCGCCCGTGCAGCGGGTGATGCCGGATATGCCGAAGGAATGGTTTCGGGATAAGGTGGTGATTGCGCCGACGAGTGCGGAGGGATCGCCATGGATGCGGCGTTTCAGTCCCTACGCAGTGGGCATCTGCAGTGGCTGGATGCAGGTGCGGGGGAATGTGCGGCGGCGGAATGCGGATGCGGGCTTTGCGATGAGCGATCATGCCGACTGGAAGGGTTTGCTGGGGGCCATCGAGGCCACTGGCGCGGGAAAGGTATTTGTGACGCATGGGTTTCAGGCGACGCTTTCGAGATATCTGAACGAACGGGGGATCGAGGCGGCGGAGGTACGGACGGAATATGGCGAAGACGAAGAAGGGGGAGAACCGGTTGAAGGCGGGACGGAGGACGCCGGCAATGAATAGATCCGAACAAACGACAGGCGGCATGCGGCGGTTTGCCGCTTTGGCAGTGCATCTCGGCACCAGCACGAAGACCAATGACAAGCTGGAAGCGCTGGAAACGTATTTCAGCGAGGCAGAAGATGCAGACAAGGTATGGGTGATCGCGTTATTCAGCGGGCGGCGGCCCAAGCGGACCGTCAATACCACGCAGCTGTGGGAGTGGTGCCGCGAGATCACCGGGTTACCGGGCTGGCTATTCGAAGAAAGCTATCATACGGTAGGCGATCTGGCGGAGACGATAGCATTGCTGCTACCGGAAGGGGTAAACGAGCTGGGCGTGGGCGGCGAGGGTGAAACTGGCAGCGGGCAGAGAACAGGCATGGGCAGATCGCTGGCCTATTACCTGGAAGCGCTGGCGGGACTGAGCAAGGAGGACGAGCCGACGAAGAAGGCGTTTGTGCAGAAGTGCTGGGCATCGATGGACAAGGATGAACGTTTTGTATTCAATAAGCTGATCACGGGCGGTTTCCGGATCGGCATTTCGCAACAGACAGTCGTCAATGCGCTGGCGAGGGCGACGGCGGTGGAAGCTGCGGTGATCGCGCATCGAATCAGCGGCGACTGGGATCCGGCCACTACATCCTATTCGGTACTTTTAAGTGGTGAAGGCGGCGGGAGCGATCTGAGTCGCCCCTACCCTTTCTACCTCGCTTATGCATTGGAAGGGGAGCTCGATGCGCTCGGCAAACCGGAAGAATGGCAGGCGGAGTGGAAATGGGATGGGATACGGGGGCAGCTGATCCGGAGGAACCCGGATGGACGCTCAAGCCAGGGGGGCGCCGGCGGTCCGAGGGAAGGGCCGCTTTTTGTATGGAGCCGTGGCGAGGAGCTGATGACCGAGAAGTTTCCTGAATACCAGGCTTTCCGGGAACGGCTGCCGGCGGGTACCGTGCTGGATGGGGAGATCATTGGAATGGGCACCGGAGGGGCGGTTGGGGCGGAGCCGGCAGCGGCGGCGATCCCGGCGGGAGGGCCGTTGCCATTTGTAGTTTTGCCCTTTGCGGCGTTGCAGACACGGATCGGGCGCAAGAATGTAACGAAAAAGAATCTCAGCGAGGCGCCGGTAGGTTTTATCGCTTACGATCTCCTGGAATATGGAGGCGAGGACTGGCGGAGCAGACCGCTCGTAGAAAGACGGAGACAACTGGAAGCCGTGATAGCGGCAGCGGGACATCCGCTGTTGCAGCTTTCGCCGGTGATCGCTTTCGACCACTGGGAAGAGTTGGCACAGGCAAGGGCCGGGGCCCGGGACCGGGGCAGCGAGGGATTGATGCTGAAACGCAAGGATTCGATCTACCAGGTGGGCAGGAGGCGGGGCGATTGGTGGAAATGGAAGATCGATCCGCTGGTCATCGATGCCGTACTCGTGTATGCGCAGAAGGGACATGGACGCAGGAGCAATCTTTACACGGATTATACCTTTGCCGTGCGGTCGGGGGATCAGCTGGTGACCTTTACCAAAGCCTATTCCGGGCTGACCGACAAAGAGCTGGCCGAGGTGGATGCTTTTGTGAAAAAAAATTCGCTGGAAAAATTCGGCCCGGTCCGAACCGTGAGGCCGGAGCTGGTCTTCGAGATCGCTTTCGAAGGGATAGCGGCGTCGGCGAGACACAAGTCGGGGGTAGCCTTGCGTTTCCCGCGGATCAACAGATGGAGGAGGGACAAGACGCCTGCCGATATCGACACGCTGGAAGCGTTGAAGAAGATGCTTGAGCTGTATGGGAAATAGCACGGGGGCGGCAGGGAGCCGGACGGGTTATTAATTTTGATAGAGTATATAGAATTGATCACCGGGCTCTTTATACAACGGAAATTCGCTGGGCCAGGCCCTGGTCTCGATCACTTTCCCGACATAAAAGGTATGGCTTTCGACGAACTCGGCGCCGTTACCGGGTCCCATGACGAAGGTGAGATAGGTTTTCATCTGCAGCGGCGACTGGCTCTCGGCTAGCTGAGCGGCTTTATAGACGATCGGCGGTCTGCTATTGAAATGAATTTTTTGTTTGCCCGAGCTGTCGGGTAATCTCATCCGGAACGGCGGCAGGGTCAGGTTAAGGTTGAGCACAAGATGGGAGATCCTGGTCTGCCCAGGGACGATCTCCATCTGCGGCGCCACATTGACCGTGCCGGCGAGATCGGCAGTTCCCGCCCCGGTCCGGACGGCGGAGCCGACGAAGGCGGAACCGGTCTGCGCCAGGGAATAGGATCGATCGTTGCAGACAAGAGCCGATTTATTCCAGTCGATGAAGATGGCCTGGTTGGTCTTGTTGAGGACAGTTATGGTCAACGGTCCGCCACCACCGCTGAAACTGTAGGAGAGCCGCATGGTATCGTTTTCCATGACCAGGGATCGCTGATCATCTTTTGGCAATTGGGAAGAGTCAACGGTGAAGTATTGGTAGGTAGTGCATGAGCTGACGAGCAGCATAGTCAGAACCGGTAGAAGCAGTTTAGGCATAAAGGTGTTTTTTTAATAGACCCGAAACCCGAAACCAAGATAAAGAGCAGATAATTAAAATGCAATTAAAAGAGACATCCGGATATAGAACCATTTCCACATGGATGGATGCGGAAGGACGGCAGCCTTTCCGTTTCCAGGAGGAGGCCTGGGAGCATATTCTCGCGGGGCGTTCGGGTTTAGTGAATGCGCCCACAGGATGCGGAAAGACCTTTTCTGTATTCCTGGGTGCACTGATCGATTTTATCAACCGGCATCCGGATGATTACCGAACGCGCGGCGGCAGCGGGTTACAGCTTCTGTGGGTATCGCCGCTCAGGGCGCTGGCCAAGGATATCGGCAGGGCTATGGAAGAAGTGATCCGGGGACTCGATATGCGGTGGCAGGTCGGCATCCGTAACGGGGATACCGAACCGAGCGAGCGGCAGCGGCAAAAGCGCAAGATGCCCGAGGTGTTGATCATCACACCGGAAAGCCTGCATCTGCTCCTGGCGCAAAAGGGTTATCCGGACGTCTTCAGATCGCTCAAGATCATCGCCGTGGATGAGTGGCATGAGCTGCTGGGCAGCAAGCGTGGCGTGCAGGTGGAGCTGGCGCTGTCCCGGATCATGGCCGTCAAGGGCGGAACGGGGTGTTCGGTGATCGGCATCAGCGCGACGATCGGCAATCTCGAGCAGGCAAAGGAGGTGTTGCTGGCATCGCTTCGTGGGGATGCAAACGATCAGGGCGCCCAGGGGAGCGCTGGGGACGGAGAGACGGGCCGGAATGGTTTTATCGTCCGTGCCGTGATCGATAAGCCCATAGATGTGGAGTCGATCCTGCCGGATGAGATAGAAAAATATCCGTGGGCCGGGCATCTTGGTCTGAAGCTGATCCATAAGGTCATTCCGATCCTCGAACAAAGCAAGACGACGCTGATCTTCATCAATACGCGGGGCATGAGCGAGACCTGGTATCAGAGCCTGCTGAATGTGTGTCCCGATCTGGCGGGTGCTATCGCCTTGCATCATGGATCCATAGACATGGAGTTGCGTAACTGGGTCGAAGAATCGCTGCACCAGGGGAAGCTCAAGGCCGTGGTTTGTACCGCCAGTCTCGATCTGGGTGTCGATTTCCGGCCGGTAGAGACGGTGATCCAGGTAGGAAGTCCCAAGGGCGTAGCGCGTTTTTTGCAGCGTGCGGGCCGCAGCGGCCATCAACCGGGACAGGTGAGCAAGATCTGGTTCCTGCCGACCCATAGCCTCGAGCTTATGGAAGCGGCGGCCTTGAAATCCGCCATGGAGGAAGGGCTGATCGAGAGCAGGGAGCCGATGCTCTTGTGTTTCGACGTGCTGATCCAATACCTGAGCACGCTGGCCATCTCCGACGGATTTTATTCCGAGGAGCTATTCCGGGAATTGAAAAAGACCTATTGTTACCAGGAGATGACGGAAGAGGAATGGCGGGAGATCCTGCATTTCATTACGCAAGGGGGAGTAGCGTTGCAACAGTATGACGAATATAAGAAGGTGGAGATCATGGAGGGCGGTTTATACAAGATCAACAGCAGGCGGGTAGCCATGCGGCACCGGTTGCATATCGGGACGATCGTGAGCGAGCCGATGCTGAAGGTAAGGTTTGTCACCGGCGGATATGTGGGCGTCATCGAAGAATATTTTATTTCGCGGCTCGAGCCGGGAGAGACCTTTACGCTGGCGGGGCGCAATCTCGAGCTGGTGATGATCAAGGATATGACGGTGCTGGCGCGGAAGTCGAATGCGAAGAAGTCGAGGGTGCCGAGTTGGAACGGGGGCAGGATGCCGTTGTCTGCCAATCTGGGGATGATGTTACGGCGGAAGCTGGATGAGGCGACAAAGATGATGTCGGGTGAGGCAGCGCAGCATATCGAGCTGCGGGTGTTGCAGCCATTGTTCGAGCTACAGGCGGCCCTTAGCTATATGCCGCGGGAGAATGAGCTGCTGATCGAGCAGATCGAGACCAAGGATGGGTTTCATCTTTTTGTTTATCCGTTTGAGGGGCGGCTGGTGCATGAGGCGATGGCGGCGTTGCTGGCTTACCGGATCAGCAGGATCACTCCTATAAGCTTTTCCTTTGCGATGAATGACTATGGGTTCGAGCTGCTGAGCGATCAGCCGATACCGGTCGACGATTCGAATGTCTATGAACTTTTTAGTCCCGATTCGTTGACGGCCGATATCCAGCGGAGCGTCAACAGTGCGGAGATGGCGAGGCGTAAGTTCCGGGATATTGCCGTGATCGGCGGATTGATCTTCCAGGGTTATCCGGGAGAGTATGCCAAGGCGCGTCATCTCCAAAGCAGTGCGGGGCTGCTTTTCAATGTGTTTGCAGAATACGATCCTGACAACCTGCTTATCCGGCAGGCTTACAATGAGGTTATGGACCAGCAGATGGAGGAACGGCGGTTACGGAACATGCTTGAACGCGTGAGCCGGGGAAAGATGGTATTGCGATGGCCGACGCGGCTGACGCCTTTCTGTTTTCCCTTGAAGGTAGACAGTATGCGGGAAGACCTTTCCAGCGAGAAGCTGGAGGACAGGGTCAGGCGGATGCAGGCGCAATTGCGATGACGAGGCTATTTCTTCAGGTATTTCAGCTGGGTAGCGTACAGGATGATGAATATGGCGATGAATAGCACCGAAAAGATCAGCCGGAGGCCCGACAGAGCAGCGCTGCCTATAAAGATATAGGTGACGATGATGGGCAGGACTTCGCCGATGAGATAGATATAGAAGCCGGTCTTTTTGAGCTTCCGCATCTGGACGGCGCCGATGATGCAAAGTACGGTGGCGACGATGCCGAGGATGGCGATGGGGATGCGGTTATCGAATGTCCTTTGGATAACGCCGATGGGGTCGGGTCCCTGCATGTTGCGGATGATCGCCGGAGCCGACTCGATTTTTTCCTGGTTGGCCATGGAAGCGTCATAGATCCTTTTGGCGGCGGCCAGGTAATAACAGTTGATGAGGATGCCGATGGCGCTGCCGATGAATGTGAGGATGGTCAGGACATTGAGCATTTCGGGCAGCTTGCGGGGCTCTTCCAATATGGTTTCTTCGCCGGTGAGGCTATTGAGATCTGCCATAGGGGGTTGTTTTAGTGTGTCGAAGTAAATACAATTTTCAGGAATCGCCAAGTAAATGGGCCAAAATAACCTCGCAGGCGCTGTCTTTTCTACTACATTTGCAACCTGAAACTATGAAGCCGGCATTTCCATACCGCATCCGGGAACAGCAACTATGGCTTTCGCCTGACAGATGTATCTATTGGGAGGACGAACAGGCGTTGATCATGTCCGATCTCCATTTTGGCAAGACAGGTCATTTCCGGAAAGCCGGAATTGCAGTTCCACAATCGGTTTATCGGGAAGATCTGCTAAGGCTGCTTTGCCAGATCCAATATTTCCGTCCTCGCCGGTTATTGGTTGTGGGGGATCTTTTTCACAGCCGGGAGAATAAGGAGCTGGCGTTATTTCTGAAGTGGCGGGAGGATTTTCCTGAGCTGGATATCCAGCTGATCCAGGGCAATCACGATATCCTGCATGACAGCTGGTATGCGAAGGCGGGTATCGATCTGAGCCGGGAGGTGCTGAGGGTTGGACCTTTCTCCTTTATTCATGACATCGAGGATGTGGAGGGGCCTGGCGGCGAATATTATTTCTCCGGGCATATTCATCCGGGTATCCGGCTACGGGGCATGGGAAAGCAGAGTCTGCAGTTCCCCTGTTTCTATTTCGGCAGCGGGTATGCCGTATTACCGGCCTTTGGCCGGTGGACGGGGACGGTGTCGATCGATCCGGCGCCCGAGGACAATGTGTTTGCGATCCTGCCTGGGATCATGCAGATACAGTAAAGGCGCCGTTGGCCTGGCGGCAGATGGGCGCTTTCGGGGCCGATGGACTGCCTTGGGTTTAATTCATCTTCTTCTTTAGCGTACTCACCTGGTCCTGGAGGTTGCTGACGAGATTGGCGAGTTGGTTGACGTCCCAGCGATGCTGGGTATTGGCCTTGCTGATGATCATCTGGGCCTTCCAGACTTCGAGGACGTCGTCCGAGTTGACATTATAGGGTTGATACTGGGTGTTATCGCTTATCAGGGTCAGCTTGTTGCGCGTCTTATTATTCTTCATGACCCTTTTATAGACGATACCTTCGTTCCGGGATACCACGATATAAGTCTGATTGCTTTTGACCTCTTCGAGGTCGTCGACTTTTTCACCCACGATAACGGAGCCACTGGGTGTGGGCAGCATCGAGTCCCCTACGATCTCGAAGGCGCGGTAGTTACCAGGAGCGAGCATGGGCAGGGTAAAGGTATTGAGCTCATCGAGGAACTCGGGGTCGGCATAGCCTGCCAGATAGCCGGCGGCGGCTTTCACCGGAACCAACTGGATATCGTTGCTGGCGGCGATCAGCTTTTGGGTCCGCCGTTTGGACAGATAGCTACTGCCTTTGGTATCGCTCAGATCTTTCCGTAACAATTCGTCGAGGGTGAGCTTGAACATGTCCGAGATAATCTCGAGCACTTCCAGCCGGGGTTCGGCTCTTTCCTCTTCATAGGCGCCCAGTAGCGAGCGTTTGATACCCAATTTTGCGGCAAATTCTTCCTGGGTCCAGCCCCGCAGCTTGCGGAGGTATTTGAGGTTTTGACCTGCGACTGACATAGGCTAATATATTTAGCACTAAGATACTAACATCTTTGTCAATACAAAAAATATTTTTTATGGACCCCTTTTTTTAACGGGTGGCCGGGGGGAAATAACGGGCGCATGGGTAGGAAACGGTGGGCTCATGGGTGGCAAATAACTGGGCACAGGAGGTAAAAGCGGTCCGGGGAGGGACCGGTGGCTGCAATGGTCGGTGGGCGCTTTTTTCGTACATTTGCTTCCCTGTCAATTTGGCTCGACCGCAAGGATAGCATCATATTTGACAGTACAAAGTAACCGATCATCAAAAATCATTAATACTTAAGGAATTATGTTAGGTATGTTATCAAAAATGTTCGGCGGGAACAAGTCGGAAAAGGATATCAAGCGTATCCAGCCGTTGGTAGCCGAGATCAACGGGCATTTTGCTTCCTATAAGTCCCTGACGAACGACGAATTGCGTGCAAAAACGGTTGAATTCAGGACCCGGATCAAGGATCACCTGGCCCAGACCGACAAGCGGATCGAGGAACTGAATCAGCAAGCCGAAGGGC
Organism: Puia sp.; assembly: GCA_035550615.1. Classification (GTDB taxonomy): domain Bacteria; phylum Bacteroidota; class Bacteroidia; order Chitinophagales; family Chitinophagaceae; genus Puia. The sequence goes on along the minus strand of DASZOW010000560.1, from coordinate 9,167 downwards.
TGCCCTTTAACGATATTAACGGTAAAGATGTCATCTACCAGGAGATAGATAAGTTAAAAAAGGACCGGGACAAAGAGATAGAGGAGATCCTGAATGAACTGTTGCCGGAAGCATTTGCGGTGGTCAAGGAGACGGCCCGCCGGTTCAAGGAGAATTCCGAGATGGTCGCTACCGCCACCGAGCTGGATCGCAATCTGAGTATAAAGAGAGAGCATATCCGCATCGATGGCCAGCAGTCCGTCTATAATAATTCGTGGATGGCGGCCGGCAGCCCGATAACCTGGAATATGGTGCATTACGATGTACAGCTGATCGGCGGTGCGGTGTTGCACCAGGGAAAGATCTCGGAGATGGCCACGGGTGAAGGTAAGACGCTGGTCTCGACGTTGCCGGCCTATCTCAACGGGTTGGCGGGAGAAGGGGTGCATGTGGTGACGGTAAACGATTATCTGGCCCGTCGTGACTCGGAGTGGAATGGACCGATCTTCGAGTGGCTGGGATTGACGGTGGACTGTATCGATAAACACGAGCCCAACAGCGAGTCGCGCCGGAAGGCTTACCTGGCGGATATCACGTATGGCACCAACAATGAATTCGGTTTCGACTATCTGCGTGATAACATGGTCCATTCCCCCGACGAGATGGTGCAGCGCAAGCATCACTATGCGATGGTGGATGAGGTGGACAGCGTGCTGATCGACGATGCCCGGACTCCCCTGATCATCTCGGGTCCCGTTCCGAAAGGGGATGACCAGCAATATCATATCTTAAAGGGCCGGGTAGAGAAGCTGTTCGAGGCGCAGAGGAGGGTTACCAATCAGTGTCTGATCGAAGCCAAGAAGAAGCTGGCCGAAGGCAATGACGACCCCAAGGACGGAGGTCTGGCGCTGATGCGCGCCTGGCGTGGTCTGCCGAAATCCGGAGCATTGATCAAATTCCTGAGTGAGCCAGGCATCAAGGTAAGGCTGCAAAAGACGGAAAATTATTATCTGGCCGACCAGGAGAAGGAGATGTCGAAGGTCGATGCCGAGCTATATTTCAACATCGACGAGAAGAACAATTCGGTAAATCTTACGGACAAGGGCATCCAGATGATCACGCGGGAAGGGGAAGATCCCGAGTTCTTCATCCTTCCGGATATCGGCGTCAAGCTGGCCGAGATCGAGAAATCGGAGCTGCCCGGCGAGGAGAAGCTGCAACAGAAGGAAGCCCTGTTAAACGAATATGCGGTGAAGGCGGACCGTATCCATACGGTACAACAGCTGTTGAAAGCCTATACGCTTTTCGATAAAGATGTCGAATACGTGGTGATGGATGGGCAGGTCAAGATCGTCGACGAGCAGACCGGCCGTATCCTGGATGGAAGACGGTATAGCGATGGCTTGCACCAGGCCATCGAAGCCAAGGAAAATGTGAAGATCGAGGCTGCCACGCAGACCTACGCGACGGTGACCTTGCAGAACTATTTCAGGATGTATCATAAGCTGGCGGGGATGACGGGTACCGCGGAAACGGAAGCGGCGGAGCTTTGGGATATCTATAAGCTGGATGTGGTTACGATCCCCACGAATGTGCCGGCGATCCGGAAGGATAATCAGGACATGGTGTTCAAGACCAAACGCGAGAAATATAAGGCGGTGATCGACGAGATCGAGCGCTTGCGTACGGAGGGCCGGCCTTCCCTGGTTGGTACTACTTCGGTGGAGGTGAGCGAACTGCTGAGCAAGATGCTGCAGGTAAAAAAGATCCCGCACAACGTACTAAACGCCAAACAGCACGCCCGGGAAGCGCAGGTAGTTGCGGAGGCCGGTCTGGCCGGAGCGGTGACTATCGCCACCAACATGGCCGGTCGTGGTACCGATATCAAGCTCGGGCCTGGGGTCAAGGAAGCCGGTGGGCTGGCCATCATCGGTACGGAGCGGCATGAGAGCCGGCGGGTAGACCGTCAGCTGCGTGGCCGTTCGGCGCGTCAGGGTGATCCGGGTACCTCGCAGTTCTATGTCTCGCTGGAAGATGACCTGATGCGGATGTTCGGGAGCGATCGGATCGCCAGCCTTATGGATAAAATGGGTTATAAGGAAGGCGAGGTCATCCAGCACAGCATGGTGACGAAGAGCATTGAACGCGCCCAAAAGAAGGTCGAAGAGAACAACTTCGGCATCCGCAAACGGCTGCTGGAATATGACGACGTCATGAACACCCAACGTAATGTCGTCTATAAGAAACGCAATCACGCGCTGTTCGGGGACCGGCTTGCGCTGGACCTCGACAATGCCTTCTATATCGTGGCCGAGGGCGTGATCAACTCGTTCCGCGAACAGGATGACTACGAAGGGTTCAAGATGGCTACCATCGTGAACTTCGGCATCGATACGCAGATCGAAGAAGACGAGTTCGTCAAAAGCGATATCGGCAAGCTGGCTGAAAAGCTATACCAGGAAGCCACGAACAATTATGAGGCCAAGCTGGCCGAGCTGCGGAGACAGGCATTGCCGGCATTCCAGAATATCCGGGCTACCCAGGGCAGCCACGTGGAGAATGTGGTGGTGCCGTTTACCGATGGCAAGAAACGCATCAATGTGCTGGCCAATCTGAACAAGACGCTACAGACGGAAGGCCGCGAGCTTTCGAATGCTGTGGAAAGACAGATCACGCTGGGGATCATCGACGATGCCTGGAAGGAACATCTGCGTGATATGGACGATCTGAAACAAAGCGTTCAGACGGCCTACCTGGAACAAAAGGACCCGTTGGTCATCTATAAGGTCGAAGCGTTCGAGCTATTCCGCCGGATGGACAGCGATGTCAACCGCGATATCATCAGTTTCCTGTGTCATAGCGGTATCCAGCAGTCGAGTCAGCAACAACAGGCGCAGATCCGCGAAGGCCGCGAGCAAAAGACCGATATGAGCCGGATGCGGGTACGCAAAGATGAGATGGCGACGGCCAACGCGGGTCCCGCTGCTACCCAACATGGCGCCCCGCAGGAAGGCGGTGGCGGCTATTATGAGCCCAACGAGCCTGTACGGCAGGAGCCTGTGAAGGTAGGTCCTAAGATCGGGCGCAACGATCCGTGTCCGTGCGGAAGCGGCAAGAAATACAAGAACTGTCATGGCAAGGATGCCGCGTAGGCGTCAGAAAATTTAAATATATGAGATAGCCCGGTCCGAGTGGCCGGGTTCTTTATTTTTGCCGAAAAGGTGGCTTATGAAGAAAGTATTCTTTTTGCTGGCTCTTTTTGCGGGCCACGCCGCGGTGGCGCAGTATGTGGGTTTCGACGCCAACGGTGTCAGACAACTGAAGGTGCTGATCAAGACCGATGAGCAGGTGCGATCGCTTTATGGACAGATCCAGCGGTTCGCCGATGCCGCGCTGACGGAGGACCCGCACCCGATAGATACGATCCGGAGCGAAGGGCTTCTGCAAGGCGATCCGCGGAAAACGGCCACCCACGAGGCCTTGCAGGATATGCAGAAAATATATGCGCTGGCCGTGGCATACCGCGTCACGGGCCGGCGGGAATACCTGGACAAGGCCTCGGTGTATCTGATCGCGTGGGCCGACAGCAATGTCTCACGGGGCGATCCCATCGACGACACGAATCTGGACCCGGCCATCGAGGGATATGATATGATCAAGGGCAACCTGGTCTCCGGCGAGATCAAACGGATCAGCGGCTGGCTGCGGCGGACGGCGGAGACCGAGATCAGCGCCCGGTGGAATCAGCCGCAACGCACTACCTCGCACAATAACTGGCATTCGCATCGATTGAAGGTGATCGGCGAGATCGCTTTTGCGATCGGGGACAAGAAATTGGAACAATATGCGATCGATGGGATCAAGGCACAGATCGGGAAGAATCTGCGGGCCGACAGCACCAGCGAAGATTTTGCCGAACGCGACGCCCTACATTATCATGTGTATGACCTGGAGCCGCTGCTTAAGCTGGCCATCGTGCTCCAAAGAGCCACGGGAGTGAATTATTATACTTATGAAGCCCCTTCCGGATCGTCTCTTCAGAAATCCGTGGAATGGCTCCTACCCTTCCTGGATGGACGAAAGACACATGCAGAATTCGTGCACAGCACCGTGGAGTTCGACCGGCGGCGGGCACAGAATGGACAGGCCGAGTACAAAGCAGGAACACCTTTCAATCCAAAGAATGGAGCGGCTACGCTTGTGCTGGCGGGTTATTTCGATGAAGGGCTACTGCAGCCGGCGCGGCGTCTGTTAGGATCAGACGAAAAATTCCCCAATTGGGGCATGGTGGTCGATCAACTAAGCAGAAGATGAGTGGCATACGGTGGCGAACGGCCTCAAAGGGAGATGAGCGGGCTTGCAGGGATGATTGTTTTCCTTAATTTGAGCTGCCAATCGCACATTATGAGAAAATTTTTTCTACTGCTGGCGCTCAGCGGCGGATCGCTGATCGTTGTCGCCCAGCAACCGGCAAAACCCCAGGGCGGGACACATGCCGCCGCTACCACCACCACCCCACACCAGGAGCCAAAGCCCTATCATGATGTCATCACCGACAAAGCCATAAGCCATCCCGGTCTGTTCACCGTTCACAAAGTAGGTGAAAAGTGGTATTTCGAAATTCCCGACTCCATCTTTGGACGGGACATCCTGGTCAACACCCGTTATGTCAGGACTCCCGCCGGCGGCAACTATGGCGGCGAGCAGGTGAATCTGCAGACCGTGGAATGGCAAAGAGGCCCGAACCACACGGCCTTGCTTCGGGTGAAGACGATCATCAATGTCGCCACCGACAGCTCGCAGCCGATAGCGCAGGCCGTACGCAACTCCAATCTCAACCCCATAGCCGCGGCCTTCGATATAGCGGCTTTTGGCAAGAGCGCCGACTCCACGAGCGGCACAGTGGTCATCGATGTGACGGAATTCTTCAAGGGCGACAACCAGCCTATCAGCCTCACGCCGGCCATCAAGCGCCGTTATCAACTGGCGGCCCTCTCGCCGGAACGGAGCTATATCGAAAGCATACATACCTACCCCATAAATACCGAGGTCCGCACGGTCAAGACATTCCTGCCAACGCCCAATGCCCAGCCGGCGCCTGCGCCAGGCGGCGGCCGTAACCCGGTGGGTGAGCTGCCCGCCGCAGAGGTTGGCGGGGCGGTAACGGTAGAGCTCAACAATTCCTTTTATTTATTGCCCAAGACGCCGATGCGCAAGCGGCTGTTCGATCCGCGGGTTGGTTTCTTCGCCAGCAAGTATACGAGCTATGACGATGACGAACAGCGGGTAGAAGAAACCGAGTTCATCCACCGCTGGCGGCTGGAGCCAAGAGACGAGGACGTCGAGAAATGGAAACGCGGGGAGCTGGTAGAACCGAAGAAACAGATCGTGTATTATATCGACCCGGCTACGCCTAAGAAATGGCGGCCATACCTGATCGCAGGCATCAACGACTGGCAGGCGGCGTTTGAAAAAGCCGGTTTCAAGAATGCGATCGTCGGCAAGGAATGGCCCGAGAACGACAAGACGATGTCTTTGGAGGACGCGCGTTTCTCGGTGATCCGGTATTTTGCCAGCGATATCCAGAATGCATACGGCCCCAATGTGGCCGATCCCCGCAGCGGCGAGATCCTCGAGAGCCATATCGGCTGGTATCATAATGTGATGAAGCTGGTGCATGACTGGTATATGATCCAGACCGGTGCGGTGGACCCGCGCGCCCGCCGGATGAAGTTCGACGACAACCTGATGGGGGACCTGATCCGTTTTGTTTCTTCCCACGAGGTGGGACATACGCTGGGACTGCGTCACAATATGGGCAGCAGCAGCAGGACGCCGGTGGAGAAGCTCCGCGACAAGGCCTGGGTGGAAGCCAACGGCCATACGGCTTCGATCATGGACTATGCACGTTTCAATTATGTGGCGCAGCCGGAAGACAATATCAGCAGCAAGGGGTTGTATCCCCGGATCGGCGATTATGACAAATGGGCGATCATGTGGGGTTACAAGGGTATCCCGGATACGCGTGACGCCGAGGAGGACAAAAAGGTCCTGAACAAATGGATCATCGATTCGCTGGGCGCCAATCCGCGGCTCTGGTTTGGCGGCGAAGGGCAGAATTTCGATCCCCGGGCGCAGACGGAGGACCTTGGCGACAACAGCATGAAGGCAAGCGACTATGGCATCAAAAATCTGAAACGCATCCTGCCCAATCTACCGGAATGGTGCAGGGAAGAAGCGGACCGATATGAGAACCTGGCCGAGATGTATCAGCAGCTGGTCGCCCAGTTCGGGCGGTATATGGGTCATGTGACCAAGAATGTGGGCGGGGTGCAGGAGACGTTCAAGAGTGTCGAGCAGCCCGGTGATGTGTATGAAGCGACGCCGAAGGCGACCCAAAGGGAAGCGGTAGAATTCCTCAACAGGCAATTGTTCGCTACGCCGGGCTGGCTGTTGAATAAGGACATCCTCGACAAGTTCAGCAATCCGGGGACCGAGGACCAGGTAAGTACGGTGCAGACGACCACCTTGAAGAGCCTGCTTTCCGCCGCGCGATTATACCGGCTTTCCGTTTGTACGCAGCGTTTTGGAAATAGCGTGTATGGAGTGGACGAGCTATTGGCCGACACGAGGAAAGGAGTTTGGTCGGAGCTGACCACCGGCGCGCCTATCGATAGTTACCGGCGAAATCTGCAAAAACAGTATATTCAGGCATTGATCGCGTTGATCTCATCGGCGGCTCCTCCTCCGCCGCCGCCCGCCACCATGGCGCGTGGGCTGGTCGCTTTTACCGGGGATATCCGGTATACGGATGTTCCGTCCGTGGCGAGGGCGCAGCTGGTGGAGCTTCGTGCGGCGATCGGCGCGGCGATCCCGAAGGAAACGGATAAAATGAGCAAGTATCATCTGCAGGACGTGCAGGAGCGGATACGGCAGGCGCTGAATCCGCGTCCTTGAGCACATGAGAGAGAGATAACGCCGGCTAACCGGCACGGCCCCCCGCTTCGGGGGGCTTTTATTTAGCGTCGGCTGAGAGTGGCCTCCGGCGTGGGTATACAGGATCCGGCGGGCTTTGTTTTTGCATATCGTAATTTTCCTCACCAAATTATCTTACTATGAACTCCCTGGCATACCTGATCACGCGACTGGCAATAGGATTCAGCTTTTTTGGTCATGGCCTGGTGCGGATGACCAAGCTGGCCGGTTTCAGCAAATGGATGGTGGGCAGCTTTCAGAAGTCGATGCTGCCGGAAGGGCTGGTGACGGCATTCAGCTATATCCTGCCCTTCCTGGAATTTTTGGTGGGGCTGCTGCTTTTGCTGGGGTTGTTTACCCGGCAGGCCCTGATCGCCGGGGCGGTGGTCATGTTGCTGCTGATACTGGGCACTACGCTGATCGAGGACTGGGATGCTTTGCCGACACAGCTGATCCATGTACTTTTCCTGGTGGTTTTGCTACAGTTCGTCGTGAGCAATATCTATTCGGTGGATCAGCTAATGAAAAAGCCCCTCTGATGAGAGGGGCCCTGGTTGTAGTCGGAACTCCGGCGAAGCCGGAGCTGCACTATTGAAGTCCGTATTTAGTCATATAACGATGGTAGAGCTGGGTCTGCTTATTCTCCAAACTTACTTCTCTTCCCTGGATAAAACAATGTTCGATAAGACTTGTTCGCATGTCGAGGATATCGCCGGCGCTGATAACAATATTCGCGTCTTTGCCGGCTTCCAGCGAGCCGGTGCGATCGTCGATGCCGCAGATCTTTGCCGCGCTGAGGGTGATGGCCTCGAGGGCCTGCTCTTTGGTGAGTCCATAGGCGACGGCCGTACCCGCGTTGAACATCAGGTTCCGGTACCGGGACTCTTCGTGATTGTCGTTGAGGGCGAAGAGTACGCCGGCTTTTTGCAATACCGCAGGCGTTTTGAACGGCTGGTCGACGTCGTCGTCTTCCGTGGTCGGCAGGGCGTGCAGCTGCTGAAGGATCACGGAGATATTGTTTTGTTTGAGTAGATCGGCGATCAGCCAGGACTCGCTGCCACCGACGATGGTGACGTCGAAGCCGAACTCTTTGGCCAGCTCGATGGCAACAAGCATTTGTTTAAGCTGATCACCGTGTACGAACAGCTTTTGCTGTTTGGTAAATAAGCCTTTGACGGCTTCGAACTTCAGGTTCGTTTCTTTATGTGCCGGTTCAGCCGCGTATGCCCGTGCCTCGCGGAAAAACGTCTTCAGCTCTTCGATCTTTGCAAGCGCTTCCTTTACCGGGTCGCCCTGTTGCGGGGCGCCGACACGTCTCCCGCCGCCGCCAAAACGATTTGGGCGGGGCATGAAGCTGGGGAGGTTGACATGGATGGCATTGTCCAGCTTATAGGCGGCGTCTTCCCAGTTCCAGGCGTCGAGCTGGACGATAGTGGATGAGCCGCTGATGGCGCCGCCTTCGGGAGTGACACCGGCGAGTAAGATGCCATTGGCCTTGAGCGTGTTGATGATCTTGGAGTCGGTGTTGTAGGCGACGATGGACCGGATACTGGGGTTGAGGTCGCCCAGCTCTTCGTAGTCGTTGGAGCCGCGGACGCCATTGCCGATCTCCCGGAGTCCAAGATCCGTGACGGAGAGGATGAGACCCGGATAGATCTGTTTGCCTCTGGCGTCGACGGTTTTGGCGTCGCCGGAGGGTTGGATGCCGCTTCCGACGCGGACGATCTTGCCGTTGTCGACCTCGATGGTGCCATTTTCGATGACCTGGCCGTTACCGACATGGATGGTGCCGCCGGTAATGAAGAGCCGGCCCATATAGGGTTTGGCTGGGTAAATATTGTCCTGCGCCCGGCCCGGGGTGTTCAGGCTTGCGGCGAGCAGCAGGGCAAGTGCTATTTTAGATGTTCGGTTCATGGATAATTTTTTTAATTGGTGGAAGCATTGTCATCATCGCCTTCGTCGATCGTCAGCAGCCCATTATGACGTCCGTGATCGCCGCAGCTAAGCTCGATATGATAGCTTGGCGCAGCGGGAGCCATGGCAGCGCCCGATCGTTTCTCGCCCACGAGTTTTTGAATGAGGCGGTTGCGTTCGGAAGTGATGTATTTGCGGAGCTGTGCGTCCCGATCGATATCATAGTAAACGATCCCGTCCACAATCGTCTTTTCCGCGCGGGCATAGATGCTTAGCGGGTTATCGCTCCAAAGAACGAG
>DASZOW010000559.1:0-5955 GCA_035550615.1 Puia sp. | reverse complement strand
CGCTGGCTGGAGGAGTTTGCCTATCGCGTAGCGTTGCAGTGGTGGATGTTCGCCCTCTCCGCCGCCCTGGCGTTGGGCATTGCGTTGTTGACGGTAGGCTATCAGGCGATCAGGACCGCGCTTGCGAATCCCATTATTAATTTACGGTCCGAATAGCCTACTGGCCGTTCATCTTTTTCAGGTATTGCGCACGTATCTTGCTGATCGCCGAGTCATACATCGGCCGGTCCATAAATGCCTCGGGATGATATCCAGATCCAGCCGGATGCTTTTTTTGCAGATCGAACTGGCTGGCGTGGGAGGAAAGCCAGAGATCGAATTGCAGCCCGGCCATCGCATTCAGCGTATATCCATAGTCTTTGCCGACATCAGGATAGTTGGGCATGGACGGGAATTTTGTCTCGCTGAGGATCGAGGGAATGTTCACGATCGCCACGCGGTAGGATCGGGTCTCATCCCGGACGGTAAACAGAAAGCTACACGCTCCCTTGGTATGACCGGGATGATGGAGCACCCGGATCTCCATGCCGCCTAGTTTGACGACGTCGTTGTTGTGCAGCAGCCGGTCTACCTTTACCGGCGAGAACATGGGGCCATGACCGCCCAGATCGAAATCCGAATTGCCGCCGTCTGCCATCAGGGGCGCATCTTTTTCATGGATCATAAATCGTGCTCCCGTGGCCTGTTTTATTGCCGCCATGGCTCCGACGTGATCAAAATGTGCGTGTGTGGCAAGCAGTATCCGGACATCGGAAAACCTGAATCCAAGGGCTTCTACATGCCTGCGGATCATCGTATCCGAACCCGGTATCCCCGTATTGATAAGTATATCCCCTTTTGGGGTGGTGATAAGATAGCTGGCCAGATCGGCCGACCCGACATAATACAGGTTTCCGGCGATCCGGAATGGTTCCTGGTCCCTGACCCAGTTACTATCGATGGAAGGGACCTGGGCCGACGCCTGGATTCCACAAAAGCCAATGCCGGCTATTGTAAGTAGCGTTACGAGAAAGTTTTTTACAGGCATGATGACAAAGATAAAAAAGACCGCATTGCTGCGGCCTTTTCTTATATGCAGATAGAAGTGTTTTATTTTACGGCGCGGAAGATCTTATTGGTATACGAAGAATCGACATTGCCTGCAAAGACCATGATCCCCGCCTTTTTGCTGCCCGAAGGCTCCCATGCTGCGGCGGCAGTCGCATTGTTCAGGCTATTGTATTGCTTGGAGACGCCTACCATGGTCTTGCCATTCCCGATAGTGCCCGCCCAGCGGTTAAAACGTGTCGTGTTATTCTCCCAGTAGCCCATGTCCTCGACAAAATTGAGGTATTGCGCAACGCTGGTGCTTTGTCCGATAGCATAACCCGCCTGCGCGCCATCATAGATGGCGGCAGTGTAAATGGTGGTCGTGCTATTGGATGACATAGGGCCGAAATACGAACCAAAGGCCTTGACAAGATTAGTGTAATTGGTATTGGCGGCTGTGCTGCCGAGATGCTCGACGTCGAGAGCTATGCCGTCAAAATGCAGCGAATCGATGATACAGGCCTTGACAAATGCGGCGAACTGGGTATAATTGAGATGCGTGCCATTCCAGGTGGTGAACGGAGTTGTGGTATTCCACGACGTGGCGTCATCGACATTCATCAGCACTTTGACGCCGCGGGCCTGCAGGGTCCGGACGTCGGCAATAATTGAAGCATAGGAATGGTAGTGAGGGTTCACCGTAAGGATATAGCTGCTGCTGCTTCCATAGTGAACCGAGTCGGCCATCTCCCAGGCCGTACCTTCGAAAAGGACTACTTCATTGGCTGCATTGGCAAAATTCGTGAGCGGAAGATTCACCACAGGGCTGCCCGTTGGCGTCGCGTCGAAGGCATAGTAAGCGATCTTGTTGTTGGGATTGCCTGGAATGGCCAGCGAAACGGCCGATCCGGTGAGCGCGGTAGGATTGGCTGCGGCGCCTTCCGTTGCCGGGTGGCGTACTGCGGAGTTATCCATTTTTGAGCATGAGGAGGAGGCAAAAACCAGGATAGCTACGAATAGCAGCGTAGGTTGCGTTTTTTTCATATACAAGGTTTGACGTTAGATTTCCGGCTTTTTAGCCGTTTCCAGAAAGTTAAAAGAGAATTTGCTTTTGCCTCCTGCTAAAATGCGCGCTGTAAACAATAGCACTTACCTGTATTCTAACTACCGGGCTTCTTAGCGTAACTTCGGGCAGGCACTATAGGCTGCGGGTCATCAGGGCTGAAATGCAACGATATTTTCAGTATGTCCGAGGGGTGGCATTTGTTCCAGCGACTCTATAGGCGTTGGGTCGGCATTGATCTCGCCTTCGAAAGTGCCGATATTCAGGATGGTATAGTTGAATTCTTTTAACAGCGAAAACATATCACTTCTTGTCTGCGCGGATATGCGGTGGTAGACCTCCATCGCTATGGTGGGTCTATACTTTTTAACAATAGGGATCAACGTTTTCAGGATAAAATAGTCCCAGCCTTCTGCATCCAGCTTTATAAAGGAGAGCTTCGGCAGCCATTGAGGATAAAACTCTTCCAGGTACTCTGCAAGATTGACTCCCTGGATGGGATCTTTGTGCTTGAATTTTCCGTGAAGCGGATCATTGGGATTTTCAATCAGACCGCCATTGCTCATGGATGCTTCCGAGGAGGCAAAATAAAATTGCTTCCTTGTTTCTGTAGCTGCCAGCTGCAGCGGGACAATATTCGCTCTGCCTGCGTTCAGCCGGGCATTCGCCTCGAGCACTTTAAATACGGTGGGATTGGGATCGACGCCGAGAACAAGTCCATCTGCGCCTGCTGCTATTGCCATCGGAACGGTCTTATCCCCGATGTTGGCTCCGATGTCGATGCCCAAGGATCCCGGCGCCATATATTTCCTGAAGAAGTCGATCTCGCTTTGGGTGATCTCTTTGGGTTGGATCAGCGGATTCAACCAATTTGCAAATTCGACCGTTTCGCCGTTCTTCAGCCGGAATAGATCGACACGTGTTCCGTACTGCTGGTAAATTCTTCTCGCCCTTTTCCTTGCAAATGATCCCTGTAGATAAGATAAGATGGACATTGACTGTATTTGGGTGAAAAGGTACCTTTTATTTCTCTATTTTGATCCCGTCCAATCCAAAGTGCGGTACGAATGACAAGGCAGATTTCAAAAAAAATTTGCGAAACCGAACGGCTGCGCATATATTTGCAACCAATCGGCTTCACAAAGAAACAATTAAAAAAACAAAAAAAATGAAAAACGATTTGCCATTAGATCTAACCGTTGACAAAGCAACAAAGACGGTATACATAAACAGAGAATTTGATGCTCCTCTTTCTCTGGTATGGGATGCGTATACCAAACAAGAACTTCTTGATCAATGGTGGGCGCCTGAACCCATGGTCTCAAAAACGAAATTTATGAATTTTGAAGTTGGCGGACGAAGGTTTTATGCTATGGTAAGCCCGGATGGGCAAGAACGTTGGTCGATTCAGAGATATACCTCCATTACTCCGAAAACCAATTTCAAGATGAGGAGTACTTTTTCCGACAAAGATGAAAACCCAGAACCGTCGGGTTCTGATTGGGACTTCAAGTTCGGTGAACAAAACGGAATGACAAAAGTCAGCATTACTATTTACAATGAATCCCTTACCCGTTTGGAGAAGATGATCGAAATGGGCTTCGGGGAAGGATGTGCCATGCAATTTAAAAATCTGGAAAAATTATTGGCGACTTTATCGCATCGGTAAGTGAAGAAACTACAGATTGATCTGATACTTTGTGCTGCGCCCCCCAGCTTCACCGAAAGTAAAGTCTATAAATTCTTCTGCGTCTGTCTGCGCCATGAAGGTTGTCCTTACAAAATAATTTATCCATTCTGTTATTTCATTGGACGACTGCGCTTTTTGCAGGGCATAAAAAATGAGCCGATTAGATCAATTATTCGGCTCAGAGGAGAAAACCCTTGCCAACGGCTGGCAAATTGGGTATAATTGGGTAATTTTATGGGTATTTAAGCCTTTGAAACGTCGTGATTGGATAAAATTGGGTAAATAAACGGGTATGATAAACAAGGCCACCATACAGATTACTCCGGAAATCCTTTCGCTGATTGCGGAGATTGATGAGTTCAAAGGGGCATGGCGGGCATTGGGACAACTGGCTCCCGATCAACTCTCCAGCTTGAAAAGGGTCGCAACGATTGAAAGCATTGGATCGTCCACGCGCATCGAGGGGGCCAAACTGACGGATCAGGAAGTCGAACGACTTTTGGAAAATCTGTCGATCAAGCACTTCGATACGCGGGATGAACAGGAAGTCGCAGGCTATGCCGATGTGATGAACTTGGTTTTTGAAAGTTCCGATCAGATCAGTTTGACGGAAAGCCATATCAAGCAACTGCACCGCGATTTGCTGAAATACAGTGACAAGGATAACTGGCACCGGGGCCAGTATAAGAAATCACCCAATCACGTTGAAGCTTTTGATGCGGACGGCAAAAGTGTCGGTGTCGTGTTTGAGACGGCCAGTCCGTTTGAGACACCCTTGCAAATGGAAGAGCTTGTTCGGTGGACGGTGAATGCCTTTGAAAGCAAAGAACTGCACCCCCTTCTCATCATCGCCGTTTTCATTGTGGTGTTCCTCGCAATCCATCCTTTCCAGGATGGTAACGGGCGGGTAAGCCGCATTTTGACCACGCTCCTGTTATTGCGGGCCGGATATCACTATGTTCCCTATAGCTCCCTCGAAGCGGTCGTTGAGCAAAGCAAGGACCGTTATTATCTGGCGCTGAGACGTACCCAGGGATCATTAAAGAAAGACGTGCCGGACTGGATGCCCTGGCTTGTCTTTTTCCTGAAAGCCTTGCAGCAGCAAAAGAACCGTTTGCAAATCAAGCTGGAACGGGAAAAACTTCTGCTTGCCCAGCTTCCGGAATTATCCTTGCACATCCTGGAATTGGCAAAATCACGCGGACGGATCACTATTAGCGAGGTTGTAACCTTGACAGGTGCCAATCGCAACACGGTCAAAAAACATCTGGAAGCCCTCGTTACGGACAAACATCTGCAACGGAACGGTTCGGGTCGCGGGGTCTGGTATTCAATCTAGAAGATTTAAGATGTGCCAAGGTCAGAAAACATCATTAGGAATATCATCGTAGAATGCGATGCCTGACATTCTTGCAATGTTGAAACACCTGAACGTTGTACCAAAGAAAAAAGCGACTACGTTTTTTATTCGTAATCGCTTCATCTCTTCGTGGTGTGGGGCGGGATCGAACCGCCGACACAAGGATTTTCAGTCCTTTGCTCTACCGACTGAGCTACCGCACCAACTTTTCACCGGCCAAACCGGCATTACCGGAATTTTTGATCGGGTGGCAAAAATAGGATTTCCGGGCAGAAATCCGAAATAAAACCTTGAAAATCCGCGAAATTTTCAGGGCCGGCCAAGGCTGAAATTACATCCCGTACTCGCTCAGGAACTTGATCCGCATGATCTTCAGCTGCTCCCAGGTAAAATTGCCCTCGGAAAGTTCCTGCTGGGCCACCTGCAGGCTGCTGGTCTCACAGCTTTTGAAATAATCGATGATCTCATCCTGCTCATACTCGTCCAGCATTTCATCGACGGCATAGTCGAGATTCAGCTTGGTTCCGCTTGCGGCGATGGTCTCCATATCCTCCAGCAAGGCATCCAGCCGCAGGTCTTTATTCTTGGCAATGGTCTCCAGCGGGATCTTTTTGTCGACCTGCTGGATGATATATACCTTGTTGACACTCTTATTGACCACGCTCTTCATCACAAAATCATCCGGCTTCTCGATATTGTTCTCGTCTACGTAATGGCCGATCAGTTCTGTAAACGGCTTTCCATAACGTAGCGCTTTGCCTTTGCTCACGCCCTGGCATTTCTCCAGCTCCTGCGTAGTCGTAGGATACAGCG
>DASZOW010000558.1:0-2449 GCA_035550615.1 Puia sp. | reverse complement strand
GAGGATCAGATCCCGCAAGGCATCAACGCCTGCACCTCGGGCATCCCTTACTGGACCTCGGATATCGGCGGCTATCATCTGAACTGGCAGGCGCCCAACTGGAAGACGCCGGGGAACAGGGAGCTGTTTACGAGGTGGTTTCAGTTCGGAACCCTTTGTCCTATCTTCCGCATTCATGGGAAGGGCGAGCGGGCGCTTTACTCCCGCAACTGGGACGAGGCGACGCGCAGCGTGCTGCTGAAGTTCGACAATCTGCGCTACCGGCTGCTGCCATACATTTATTCTCTCGCCGGGGCGGTGACGCAGGAGAACTATACGATCATGAGAGGTCTACCCTTTGACTTCCCGGAGGATACGGCGGTCTATGGGATCCGTGATCAATATATGTTCGGGCCCGCGTTCCTGGTCAACCCGGTGTCGACGCCGGGGGCGACTACGCGTTCGGTGTATCTGCCGAATACGACGTGGTATGATTTCTGGACGGGCAAACGGGTCCATGGCGGGCAGCGGATCGACGCGGCGGCGCCTATAGATATTCTGCCGCTGTATGTTCGCGCGGGCTCGGTGATCCCGATGGGTCCGGAGATGGAATATGCGACGCAAAAACCCGAGGACACTCTGGAACTGCGCATCTACCCGGGCGCCAATGGGACGATCACGTTGTACGACGATGCGGGGGATGGGTATGAATATGAACAGGGGCAGTTTGCGACGACGACGATCACCTATAAAGACAAGCTGCATCAGCTGCAGATCGGCGCGACCAAGGGGTCTTTCCCGGGCATGCTGAAAAAGCGGGTGTTCAACATCGTTATGGTCGGCGATGGGGTCGGCGTCGGCGAAGGGGCTGCGGCCTGGCCGGTGAAGCGGGTGGTGTATGCCGGCAAGGCGATGAATGTGATGCTGCCGGATGGGCTGGAGCCGCATAAGCATACGGCTGCGCCGCACGCGCCGCGCAAGGGGGCGCCGCATAAGGGGCGGTAGGGGTAGGGGGAATCGCACAGAGGGCAGGTGGAATCGCGCCGAGGGCAGGAGGAAAATGTAGTCGATTTGCAATGTGTTGGTTGTCTGATTTTTGCCGGCCTTAGAATGGTACTCCCTCATTTGGAAGCGGAGCAAATCCGTGGTAAATTTGTAAAAACATAATCTATGGCCGCAACTTCTCCGCTGGACAGTGAATTTATGCAATACTGGCTTAGACTCTCGCTTGGCCAAAAAGAATCCCTCTTAAGTGTTGCCAAAAACTTCGTTGGCCTGCAGAATGAAACTGAAGCGGTCGACCTAAGAAAGAAGCTTATCCAGGAGGAACGGGAAAAATACTTACGCGGGGAAGACAGGTCCTTTAGCTGGGAAGAGGTAAAGGCTATGGCTCTCAATAAAGACAAAAGGCATGGCCTATAAGCTGGAGATCAGGCCTTTGGCAACAATAGAAATATTGGAGGCCTATGATTGGTTCGAATTGCAGAGAGAAGGTTTAGGAGTTGAATTTCTTGATGAACTAGATTTATTCTACAAAAGTTTGCTGCGCAATCCCAGTTCTTACGGATACTATGATAAGCCTGCCCGCCAAGGTAAAATTGAAAGATTCCCCTATGTGGTTGTTTTCGAAATTTTCGATGAATTGGTCGTCGTGTATAGCGTTTTTATGACGAAACAGCATCCTGATAAGAAACGGATGGGCTGAAGCGAAAAAATGCGACGGCTTTTTTTAATTAGATGTACATGACTCCGGAAAAGCCGGCATTGGTAGTCAACAGCGGGCATCAAGAAGTTGTGGCGCAATTCCGATGCGTTCTCAGCGACATCCCATAGACGGGGGATAAACTAGGGTAAACATGTAGGTGCGGCTTGATGAATGGGCGGAACCCGGGGAAAGTTATTACTTTGGGAAAAAGCCCTTGATGAAACTTCCGGTCCTGTCCACCGGTCTGCTGTTAATTACCTTGAACGTTGTGTTTGCCACGCCGCGGGCGGACACGGCGCGTTTTCGTGCGTTGCTGCGCACCAGTGAATCGTGGGTGCAGCGGAATATCGATTCCTGCGAATCCCTGGCGTTGGAGGCGCGCGGCGTCGCGGTGGCCGATCATGACAGACATGAAGAAGCGGATGCCATCGCCGAGCTCGCGGTTTTTTACCGGCTCAAAGCGGAATACGCCACCGCCACACAGTATTATCAGCAGGCCCGGGGCATCTATGATTCGGTCAGGGACTGGTGTGCGGAGGCGAGCTGTCTCGTCCAATTGGCACAGCTTTACAAGGACATCGCGGGCATCAAGCAAACGAATAAACTGCTCGACCAGGGCGTTCAATATGCCCTCGCGGCTTACAAGGTCTACGACCGCGAACGGGATACGGTGGGGATGATGGTGGCGCTGAACGAGATGGGAATTATCTATCGCGACAAGGGAAAGGTACCGAAGGATGCCTTTTTTTATGATACGGCGTATAC
>DASZOW010000557.1:0-4788 GCA_035550615.1 Puia sp. | reverse complement strand
CAATACCCTGGTTGTCATAGATGCCGCCATCCATGATGCCGGTGGGGGCGCCCCGCTTAAGCGTTTCCAAGGCCGAGGCGCCGGGATAGAGAAAATCGTCCGGCCACAGGATGGGTTCAAAGCCACCGGGGAAACAGGTGGAGGCGGCCATGGCGTCGGAGAGGCGTACTTCGGTGGCCTGGGCACGGCCGATGCGCAGGTAATAGTTGCCAAATATGCCTGTGCCATGGTTGCGGAAACGGAAATCGACGGCGTTATCGAATTCGGTGCTGTTGAAGGCGACGGCCTCCAGATGGCAGCTCATCTCTTCCAACGCGGCAAAGGTGGCGCCCTGTGTGAAGTGCTCATCGTAGAGTTCGGCAAAAGCATTGATCAGATTTTTTCGTTTATAGGGGTTTTGCCAGGGGGCATCGGGGTTTAATTTTTCGATGCCCAGCTTCAACAGATCGAGGGTCTGTAGCTTTTGAAGGAGGAAGTGGTAGATTTCGGGGAAGCTTTTGCCCTGCTGCCGCTGGAGGGTGTAGACGATGCCGGTGATGGTGCCGCCCGAAACGGTGGACAGCATTTTGACGTTTTCCAGCAAGGGTTTGCCTTGGTATGACAGTCTATGTAGATAGGACATGGTGCCCAGGTGGAAGGAGGCTGCGCGGTATCCGCCACCGCTGCAGCTGAAGGCGATCTTTTCCAAAGGGGTAGCAGGGATATCGACGTCGTCCATGGGATGAGTTTGACGGGAAGGTAGTGAATTGTCCCGGATGTGTTTGAATTTAGCGATGGAGGGACGGCGGTATTGGCATTGCGGGGTTGGCGCCCGATGACAGGTTATCATTGCGAGCGCGGCCATAAGCCGGGGTGGGGGCACGGGGGAGTGGGATGAACACTGTCCATGATCTCGCCATTGATCTCAGGTGTCAGGAGTTTACGATGTTTTGCACTCAGCTTTGCCGGTGTGGCGGTTTTTTTCGCTGGTTTGTTTTTCGGAGTAGCTTTTTTTACCGGCATTTTTTTAGCTACTGCCTTTTTTGTCTTTGCCATAAACCATTATTGATTGATGTTTAATAATACGGTATCAGGATGGGTTTTTTGTCCAGTTGCGGGATCCACGATACTAGCTATGACACAGATAGTGGTGCCAATGGGCAGTAATGGAGCGCCGTAGATGGCGGAAACCTGTGAGCTGGAGTCGGAGGTATTCTAGACGGATCGAAACCCGCCGCCGACGGCCCCGCCAGCCGGGAAAACATCGTCAAGTGCAACCTGTACCCAAGCGACACCTTTTTTCCCGCCGTGCATGCGGGGAGGGTAGTGATCGAATCCTAAGGGTCATGTGGGAAATTACGATTTTGACTATAAAATTATAGTCAGTATTTTTGACTATAAAAACATAGTCATGAAGAATGTCGTGGGAAACCCGGCACGGGGGGAGAATTTTTTCCGCAGAGAAAGAGAGGTCAGGAAGATCCTTACCAGCATTAGCAACGGCAATAACATTCAGATTGCCGCGCCGCGGAGAGTGGGCAAGACCTCGATCCTTTTCCATATGCTCGATGAGGCGTCCGGCGGTTACAAATATGTTTATGTCGATACGGAAAGCATCGATGCGGAGGAGGACTTTTATAAAAAATTGCTTAAAGAGATCTTGAAGTTGCCGGGTATGCAGCGGGCCGGGGAAAAATTTTTAAAGACGGCGAATTCGTTTGCCCGCAGGATAAAGGGCCTTAAAATATTAGAGGTCGGGATCGACTTTGAGGATGACCATGTGGCCATCTCCTATTATGAAGACCTGGTCCATTTTCTCTCCGGTATCGAGCTAGACACTAATGAGCAACTGATCATCTTGATCGATGAATTCCCTCAGACCATACTGAATATCCTGGCGCGTCATGGGATTGATGCCACAACCCGGTTCTTACAATCCAACCGGACGCTACGAATAAATCCTGATATCCTCGATAAAGTACGGTTTATTTATACAGGATCGGTGGGTTTAAATCACACGGTAGCGGCCATCGACTCGACCGCATTCATCAATGATCTGAATACACTCGAGATAGAGCCTTTAGGCAAAGAGGAAGCAGCATTATTCCTTGCCGGATTACTGGCGACCAGGGGTGTGGTCATCAGGGACATAGCCAGGGAACATTTGTTGAAAAAGCTAGAATGGCTGATCCCGTTCCATATACAGCTGCTCGTACAGGAACTGCTGCGAATGGACCTTTCCAATAGTTCCGTAGATTGCCATCATGTGGATCTGGCATTCGAGGAGATCGTCTCGACCCGGAATGATAACCATTTTGTGCATTATTATAGCCGGCTTAAGACCCAATTCAAGGGACAGGAATTAAAATATGTGTCGGAAATCTTACGGATCATGGCCGACTCCGGATGCATTTCCCAGGTCGAGTTATTTGATAAGGCGGTCTTTTTCGAAGTAGATGGTCAATACAGGAAAATAATTGCGATCCTGGTATACGATGGCTATATCCATCATATCAGCAACGAGAACGTTTACCGGTTCAATTCGCCCATTGTAAGGATGTGGTGGCTTAAATATGTTTATTAATACGACATGAATATCGTATATAACCCAGATCAGAAAAACAGGCAGGAGCTTGTCTCCGAGTTCGTAGTTCGCTACAATGTCTACAAGGACATTATGGGTGACCTGGAGAGCTCGAAGATGAAGCATCCCGAGCAGCATTATCTGCTGGTGGGTCAGCGTGGTATGGGAAAAACGACCTTGCTGCTCAGGCTTAAATACGGCATCGAAGATTCCGCCATCCTAAAAGGACGATTGCTGCCCATAGCTTTTGCAGAAGAACAATACCAAATCAGCGAGCTGGCTAATCTTTGGGAATATGTGGCCGAATACCTGGAGGATCACTATGGGTTCAGCGGGGTCTATGATGCCATCAACCGGCATATCCAAGACGATCATTTTGAGGAAAAGGCCTTTGAGATCGTGGATGCCGAACTCAAGAAGGAGAAAAAGAACATCGTATTGCTCATCGACAATATCGGCGATCTTTTTCACAAACTGGATCTTAAAGAGATACGAAGGTTGCGGGAGATCCTGCAAACCAACAGCCGGATCAGGGTAATCGGCGGGTCGACGACTTACCTGGAAGAGGTACTGGATCATCAGCAACCCTTTTATGAGTTCTTCAAGATCGTCAGATTGGAAGGACTTGGCAAGGACGAGACGATCAAGCTGATCATACGGCTCAGTGAGGTCCATGGAGAAAAGGAAAAGATCGTGAAGATCATAAGGGACACGCCTGGCCGGATAGAGACCATGCGTATCCTGACCGGTGGCGTTCCGAGGACCATTGCCATCATGTTCGGCATCTTCCTGGATCATGAACACGAGAGCGCGATCAAAGATTTGTATAAGATCCTGGACCTGGTGACTCCTTTATACAAACACCGGATGGATGATCTGCCTGTACAGCAGCAGAAGATCGTGGATGCGGTGGCCAGGAACTGGGAACCTATCACCGTGAAGGAGCTTACCGCCAGGACGAGGCTGGTGAGCAAGACGCTTTCGGCACAGCTGAACCAATTGGAGAAGGAACAGATCGTAGTCAAGCATGACACTGCCACCAAGAATAAGACCTATATGGTGCGGGAGCGGTTCTGGAATATCTGGTATCTGATGCGATATGGAAGGCGGGATGATCGGGAAAAGATCATTTGGCTGGTTAAATTTCTGGAGAGCTGGTTGAGTGATGACGAGGTCAAGAGACGCATAGAATCCTTTGTCGCGAAGGTCAAAAAGGCGGGTATTGCCGGGGAGCATCTCAGCCTGCTCTCGAAGGCATACGCCTCATTGAAAAATCTGTCGCCAGGCAGTAAGCTGAAATTGAGATCGATCCAGGAGCAGACCGGAGAGAAGATCGTAATGAGCGATGAGGAGTGGATAGCCTGTGCGCAAGAAGAATATGACAAGGGCGCTTACCTGGAAAGCCTCAGGCATTTGACGGAGACCAGGGACCTGTTCACCAAGGGCGGCATCGAGTTCCTTCTGAAATTGCTGCAGCCGCCGGCAATAACTGCTTTGGGAGCGGTAGATGTGTCTTTAGATAGAACGAATACCCGATTTTGCTGGGGGTTTATGCTTCTTGCGTTGTGGGGCCGGGTGATCAACGTTCGGTTCAAGCACGACTTAGCATATGAATCCGAGCCGGAATTTCTTACCGCATTATTTCAGCTGCTAATCGTTATCAGCCAGAAAGAAGAGCTTACCAGGCTCGAATCATCCATGACCTTCAGGCTTCTTGCTGATCATATCCGGCACCTGCTTTCGAAGGGGTTATATAATGTCATTTATAAATTGGTCGATGAGACTTCTTTGGTCTTAGACGGTCGAACTATTTTGTTCAGGGATGTATGGAAGCCACTTTATCTGGCCATAAAATGCATTCACCGGCGGGAGGAGCTTATGAAGATGCCGTCCGAGCTGGCTGGGCCGGCATTGGACCTGGAGCGGCATATTACAGGGCGCGACCGGTTCGTCGAAGTAAAATTTGATGGATTGATGTGAGGGTATTGGTTTGGTGTGCTATTTGCCAATCTGTTCACGATTAATGATCCAGGGATCGGTCAATAGTTCGTTGCCGTTATAATTTGACCGATTGGCGGTGCAGATGGCGTACGAGTAGTTCCAGTTCATCCACCAAACGATCGCGGGATAGTATTTTTTGATCCCGCGGATCAGCTTCATATTGTGGGCCGGGGCTGGTTGGCGCCGCCCATTTGGTCCGCGCCTCTGCGGGGTCCCCATTGGCT
>DASZOW010000556.1:0-9555 GCA_035550615.1 Puia sp. | reverse complement strand
TAGTGCGGCCCATCGGCGCGCTCGTCTTCGGCCGGCTTGGTGACGTTATCGGACGTAAGAACACCTTTCTTCTAACCCTGATCATCATGGGCGGATCGACCTTTGTCATGGGGTTGATCCCGGGTTATCAGCATATTGGGGTCGCGGCGCCCTTGCTGATCCTTTTCCTCCGGCTTTTACAGGGGCTGGCGTTGGGCGGGGAATATGGCGGCGCTGCAACCTATGTGGCGGAACATGCGCCGGATCATAAACGCGGGCTTTACACCTCCTGGATCCAGACAACGGGTACCGTAGGCCTGCTCGCGAGCCTCGGTATCATCGTGCTTGTCCGGCATGCCCTCGACCCCGACCAGGCCCGAAGCGTTGAAAAATTCAACGAGTGGGGTTGGCGTATCCCCTTCCTCCTCTCCATCATCCTGGTGGCCATCGCGGTTTATATCCGGCTCAAGTTGCAGGAGACACCGCTTTTCCAGCGGCTTAAGACGGAAGGTAAGCTTTCCATGAATCCCCTGACCGAGAGTTTTGGCCGGAAAGCCAATCTTAAAATAGTGTTGCTGGCGCTGTTCGGCGCCACCATGGGCCAGGGCGTGATCTTTTCCGCCAGTCAGCTCTATGCGCAGAATTTCCTCGAAACCGTCTGTAAGCTCGATTTCGACCAGTCGAAGACGATGCTCTTATTCGCCATCCTGCTGGCCGCGCCGTTCTTTGTGGTATTCGGCAGTTGGAGCGACCGGATCGGGCGAAAATGGATCATGATGGCCGGGATGCTGCTTGCCTCGGTGACCTATCCACTTCTTTTCCGCGGGCTTCAGACGATACCGGATCCACAGCGCCGGGCGGAGTTCAAGGACCAGAAAGAGATCGTCTCGACTATGGCATTTATGGGCAGGACCAAAGACCTTATCCATACTTCCTCCACGATCATGCATTACGAGGGCGGGCTTACCGTGACGGAGGACCGGAAGGATACGGTGTATGCCGACGGCAGGGCGGCAGCCAAGCCCCTGGTGTCCGTGAGCCGGAATGTGGGCACGGGCGATTACTGGAAGATGGTGGGCATCCTCTTCGTGATGGTCTTTTATGTGACGATGGTCTATGGGCCGATCGCCGCTTTCCTGGTAGAGCTGTTTCCCACGCGGATCCGCTATACCTCGATCTCGCTGCCGTATCACCTCGGCAATGGCACTTTTGGCGGAATGACGCCGTTCATGGCGACGCTGCTGACCGTGATGTATCCCGGCCATGCCCTGGCAGGACTTTGGTATCCGATAGGCGTGTCGGTGGTCTGCCTGGTCATTGGAGTGCTTTATATCCCGCGGAAACGACAATTGGCCGATTTTGAAAATTAAACGTTATGAACGTCCTCAAAAGAATATTCGGTATTGTTTGGATCGTCCTGGGCCCGCTGGCGCTTTTCTACCTGATCAGGATCGGCGCGTCGGATCTGGCCAGGAATCCCGGAGCGGATACGATGATCCAATGGGCCATTTTCGCCGTCGTTTTTATTCCAATAGCGGTTGGGCTGGTCATTTTTGGATATTATTGTTTAAAAGGAGCCTATTGAACTCCGTCCGATACGCCGCCAGGCAATCATTAGCTGCTTTCCGACGAGGCCGCCGGAGGGCCGAAAGTCCGAGGCCGGGAAAGCTTAAACCTTTACTTTTGCAGCGAAAATCCTCGGAATGTCTATTGAAATCAAGGAACTGGTCAAGACCTATGGCGAACAAAGAGCGGTAGACGCCATTTCTTTCCAGGTCGGAAAAGGCGAGATCGTCGGTTTCCTGGGGCCTAACGGCGCCGGAAAATCCACCACCATGAAGATCCTCACCGGCTATCTGGGTCAGGACAGCGGCGAAGCCCGGGTCTGTGGTCTTTCCGTGAGCGACCAGCCGCTGGAAACGAAAAAAAAGATCGGCTATCTGCCTGAGGCCAATCCCCTCTATCCCGACATGTATGTCCGCGAATATCTCGATTTTATCGCCGATGTACATCATGTTGCCGACAAGAAGACCAGGATCGAAGCCGTCATCGGGCTCGTGGGTCTCACTCCAGAGAGCAAGAAGAAGCTGGGGCAGCTGTCAAAAGGATATAAACAGCGTGTCGGGCTCGCCGCCGCGTTAATCCATGATCCCGAGGTATTGATCCTCGACGAGCCGACGAGCGGTCTCGATCCAAACCAGATCATCGAGATCAGGGAAGTGATAAGAACGTTGGGTAAGAACAAGACAGTCTTATTCTCTTCGCATATTCTGCAGGAAGTAGAGGCCCTGTGCGACCGGGTCGTGATCATCAATAAGGGCCGGCTGGTGGCAGATAGCACCCTTAGCCAGCTTCGCCAGTCCGGCAGCGGCGGGAATACGACCATCCTTGTGAGCTTTGGCGAATCGCTCGAACCTGCCAAACTAAGCCAGCTAAACCAGGTGGACCGGGTTAACCGGCTTAACGAGCATGAGTGGGAACTGCAGACCGCCGCGCCCGATGCCGTCAAAAAACAATTGATGGAACTGGCTTTGCAGAACAATTGGAACATACGTACTTTGCAAAGCGAAAATCAAAGCCTGGAAGCCATTTTCCGGAGCCTGACCAAATAGCGGACCGGAGGTCCGTATCATAAGAATAAAACTACCAATCAATGAGCTACATTGCCGACATTCATGCAAGACAGATCCTGGACAGCCGGGGCAATCCCACGGTCGAAGTCGACGTCGTTACCGAAAATAATCATCGTGGTCGCGCTGCCGTACCCAGCGGCGCGTCTACCGGAATTCATGAAGCTGTGGAATTGCGGGATGGAGACAAGTCCGTCTTTGGTGGCAAAGGAGTGTTGAAAGCCGTTGCCAATGTCAATGATATCATTGCAGATCAGCTCATTGGGTTCCCGGTGAATGAGCAGGCCAGCCTGGATGCGCGGTTGATCGACCTGGATGGAACGGACAACAAGGGAAAGTTAGGCGCCAATGCGCTGCTGGCCGTGAGCATGGCAGTAGCCAAGGCTGCCGCGGCAGAGAGCAAGCTGCCTTTGTATCGTTATCTCGGGGGCGTCAATGCTACGGTGCTGCCGATGCCGCTGATGAATATCCTGAATGGCGGCGTTCATGCCGATAACAAGATCGACTACCAGGAATATATGATCGTGCCCGTAGGCGCAGAGACGTTCAGTGAAGGGTTACGGTGGGGTGTAGAGATCTTTCATCAGCTCAAGTCGGTGCTGAAGAAAAAAGGTTACAGCACCAATGTCGGTGATGAAGGCGGTTTTGCTCCCGATATCCAGAGCAATGAAGAGGCCATCGAAACCGTATTGCAGGCTATCGAAGCGGCCGGTTATAAAGTGGGCAGCCAGATCGGCATCGCCCTGGATGCTGCCAGCAGCGAAATGTTCAAGGACGGCAAATACAAGTTCTACAAGAGTACCGGCAAGGAGCTGACCAGCGATGAAATGGTCGAGTACTGGGCTTCCTGGGTAAATAAATATCCCATTATCTCCATCGAGGATGGTATGGCGGAAGAGGACTGGGACGGCTGGAAAAAGCTGACCGAAAAGCTCGGCCACAAGGTCCAGCTGGTAGGTGACGACCTGTTCGTAACCAATACGAGGATCCTTCAGAAGGGGATCGACAAAGGCGTGGCCAACAGCATCCTGATCAAGGTGAATCAGATCGGCACCATAACCGAAACGATCAATGCCGTACAATTGGCTCAGACTCATGGTTATACAACTATCATGTCCCATCGTAGCGGGGAGACCGAGGATACGACCATCGCGGATCTGGCGGTGGCCCTGAACTGTGGACAGATCAAGACGGGCAGCGCTTCGCGGACGGACCGGCTGGCCAAGTACAACCAGCTGCTCCGGATCGAAGAGGAGCTGTCTGATGTAGGGATTTATCCCAAGGGAAGGATCAAATTCAAGAAATAAGTTGTAGATTAGGTGCCGCGGGCCTTCGGCCCGCGGCTTTTCCTAAGACGCGATAGGCGTCAGCATAGTAGGTTTATGAAGCTTTTAACGCGTATTCCGGCCTGGATAAAGAACAAATACTTCCTCACAACGGTTGGTTTTGTTGTGTGGGTGATGTTCTTTGATACCCGGGACTTTATCACGAGTCATTTTCGGGAGCGGGCCGAGCTTACAAAGCTGGAAAAAAGCAAGCAGTATTATGAACAGCAGATTGCAGTTACCAAACAGGAGCTCGATCAGCTGAAGACAGACCCCGCGCTGCTGGAGAAATATGCGCGGGAAAAGTACCTGATGAAAAGAGATAATGAAGACCTCTTTCTCATTAAAAAAGGCAACCCCAGCAATCATTGATAGTCAGCCCGTTGCCTCAACTCGCTCCCTTTAATAGCTATGACATGGCGAATCTATGTCCGCCAGATGCGATCGACCCGGAGGAACAAATATTAGTATCCTGAACAATAAGAGTGCTCGAATCCCGTTTTTATGAAGGACGTTTCACTTTTTACTGCTTCGGATAATATTAGGACATTAAATGGTTTTGCCTATGACACTCTTTACACCGGAGGATCTTTTGCTGTATTTGTATAAAGAGTCTTCCCCGGAATTAACGGTAGCCATAGAGGCTGCCCTAAAGGAGGACTGGATGCTCCGTGAGAAATTGGAGGTTTTGCGAACTTCTTCCAATGGATTAAACGCAGTTACAGTAGCCCCCCGCATGGAAGTTATAATGCGCGTTATGAACTACGCCAGAAAGACGGCCGTACAGGAACCTGAGCCGCACCACTAGCCCAAGTCTGCTTCTAATTCTAACGTATTCTTCCTGTCATCGACTCACCCGTTGGCCGCAGGACCGACAGGTCAAACACACCGGTTTGCCGGAAATTCGTTAATTTTCTCGCCGCGAATTTTCCGCATATCTAATGACAAGAAAGGAACGTTATCAATTCGTACTGGATTATTTCAGCACACACAACCCGAATGCCGAGACTGAGTTATTGTATGACAGCCCCTACCAATTATTGGTAGCGGTGATCCTGTCTGCTCAATGCACGGACAAACGCGTGAATATGACGACACCGGCCATTTTCCTGCGTTATCCGGATGTATATGCCCTGGCCGGGGCGAGTTTTGAAGAGTTATTCCCACTCATCAAAAGCATCTCCTATCCAAACAACAAGACCAGGCATCTCATCGGCATGGCTAACATGCTGGTCGAGAAATTCGATGGCAAGATCCCGCTTACCGTCGAGGAGTTGGTGCAGTTACCCGGCGTAGGCCGAAAGACCGCCAATGTCATTACTTCCGTGGTCGACAAACAGCCCAACATGGCCGTGGATACGCATGTATTTCGCGTTTCGGCGCGGATCGGGCTAACCGTGAATGCCAAAACGCCGTTGGCTGCCGAAAAACAGCTGCTGGAATTCATTCCCAAAGAACAGGTGCACATAGCACATCACTGGCTGATCCTGCATGGCCGCTATATCTGCGTGGCGCGTACGCCTAAATGCCCCGAGTGCGGGCTGCAACAGGCGTGTAAATATTTTGCGAAACTCTATGGGAGGTTGGCAACTGCCGACCAGGCTTTGCCGGTAGTGCATACGGCGGGGCGTGTTGATGCATCGCGGCCTGCGGCTGCACGTGTGACCGCGCCGAAGAAAAAGGCTGGCTCGGTGAGAAAGAAAAAGAAATAGATCAGACTTCTCCGTTGGATCCTACGAATGTCTTTTCCTATGCTTCTTTTTCTTCTGAGGCCCGGGCTCTTTGGTCGACGCGCGCGGATCGACTCCCATCGCCTGATAAACGGTCTCCTGAATGCGGCCGCGAATATTCAGCCTGTAAAGAAGCGGATTGTTCTCTATAGGATTCACGCGGTTGGACAGGAAGATAAAGATGAGATCATATTTCGGATCTACCCATATACAGGTGCCCGTAAAGCCAGTATGCCCAAAAGTCTCCGGCGAGGCCGACAGGCAAGGATAGGCTTCCCTGCGCGTCGCATTGTCCTTCTCCGGCTTGTCGAAGCCCAGCGCACGACGGCTGATATCGCTGTGATAACCGGTGAAAAGCTGTATCGTAGAAGGCTGGAGGAACTTATGACCATTCATGGTGCCGCCGTTGAGCAGCATCTGCTCCAGAATAGCCAGATCATAAGCATCGCTGAACAGACCGGCATGACCGGCAACACCGCCGAACATCGCGGAGCCGGGATCATGGACGTCGCCGTGGATCAGCTGATGACGGAAGATCGGCTCATCGGCGGTGGGTGCAATACGGGCCAGCGGAAACCGCTCGCGAGGTTTGAACCCGGTGGAAGTCATGTCCAGCGGATCATAAAAGGTCATCTTCACATATTGGTCCAGCGTCATGCCGGTGATCGCTTCCACGATCTCGCCCAAAAGAATAAAATCATTATCGCTGTAGATATATCTCCTCGGCAATATCAGGTGACTTTGTGCGATCCGCAGGTTCATGGTATCGCGCCAGTCGTTACGCAGATAGAGGTTCTCGGCGACACGCACGTCGTGAGTGCTGTCTGGTTTTGTCGAGAAGTACCGTGGCAGCGGAAACTGCCCTTTGCTGCTGTCGACAGTCTCTTTATAGAAGACGACATCGGCGACCAGTCCGGCCTGATGCAGCAGAATATCCCAGATATGCAGGGTATCCTTGTCGGTTCCGCGGGCCCAGGGAAGATAATCGCCGAGGGTTTTATGCAGGTCCAGCCGGCCCTCGTCATAGAGCTTCATGACAGCCATCGTGGTGGCGCAGATCTTGGTGCATGAAGCCATGTCGTATAATGTCTCCTTGTAAACCGGTTCCTTTTTATCATAGGTCATATAGCCAAAGGCCTTTTCGTAGGCGATCTTGCCATGCCGCGCCACCAGCACGACGCATCCTGGCGCAGCCTTTTTCTCGATGCCTTCCTCGGCGATCGCATCGATCTTGTTCAGCTCGGCCGCATCAAAGCCAAGATCGCCGGGACGGTCGGTTGGAAGCGGGTGTATGATGGGAGTGATCCCCGCGCCGGCTTTATACTGCTCACAAACCGAAACCGGCAGATGACCACGGGCCACGAACCGGCCGTTGAGCAGGTCGGCGGCGGCCGCCTGGGTGGTGGAATCGTCCTCATAGCAGGCTACCAGCACCCGCGCATCGCAGGCATTACGGATCGCATAGGGATTGCCGAAGAAAAAGGTAACGGCTTTCTCCTTTTGCTGCAGTTGTTCCAACAGCCAGGCAGCGGGGCGGCTGATGGCAAAATTATGCGCCGGATACCGTGCATAGTTGTGCATGCCGATGATCACGGCATCATAGCGGTGGCTCAGCAGTTCCAGGGCTGCCGCGGCCTTGACGCTATCCAGGTTGTAGTCGAAATAATATACCTGGGCGTCATAGTCCGTTCGCATCCTCTTGCTGAACACATTGTCTTCGGTAAGCCCCATGCCGATGTAGGCCACCCTTTTCTTTTTGAACAACTGTGGGCCGGCCGTTGTCTTGTCCGGATAAGTAGTCTGCGCACCATGCAGGGGGAAGATGGAAGGGTCATCGTTACGCAAAAGGGTGATCGCATCCATGGCCACCTGGTGGCGCATCTCGTCTACTCCCGCGTTGAGATCGGCGGTCAGATTGATCTTGTTTACCGGCTGCCAGTGCGCGAGGCCATAGACATATTTCGCATACAGCTCCTTTTTCACCCGGGCGTCGATATCCTTCCATTTGATCTTTTTCGCCTTGATGGCCGAGTCGATCTTCAACAGATTCATAGCGACATCGCCGGGCAGACAAAGCATATCGTTACCGGCTATCAGCGATTGTACCGAAGCCTCGCCGTTGGGAAAATATTTCGATACCCCCTTCATCTCCAATGCATCGGTAAAGGTGATGCCCTGGTAATGCAGCTTTTTGCGTAGCAGCTTAGTCACATTATTATACGATAGCGAGGTAGCCCGATTCGGCGTATTGTCGATCGCAGGGATATAAAGATGGGCAATCATGACGCTGGCGACACCGGCCTTGAACATCGCCTTAAAGGGATAGAGCTCCAGCGAGTCGAGCTGTTTCATGTCCTTGTTGATCACCGGCAGATCGAGATGCGAATCCACCGATACGTCGCCATGGCCGGGGAAGTGTTTGGCACAGGCCATGACGCCTTCGTCTTGCAGGCCTTTCATATACTCGACTCCATCTTCCGCCACCTGGATCTTGTCCTCGCCGAAGGAGCGGTCATTGATCACCGGATTGTCGGGATTGTTGTTGATGTCGACCACCGGGGCAAAGTTGACCTGGATACCGATCCGGCGGCACTGTTTTCCGACGAGCTGCCCATAGCGGTAGATCAGATCGGTGTCCCGGGTAGCCCCGAGCATCATCTGGTGCGGCAGCGGTATAACACTGTCCATCCGCATGCCAAGTCCATTCTCCGCGTCTATACAGAAAAGGATCGGGGTGCGGGCGATGCTCTGCAGATGGTTGATGTGATCCGCCTGTGTCAGCGGATCGCCCTGGAACAGACAGATGCCCCCTACATTGTATTTGCGGACCTCCTCCTCCACCAGCGAATCGTAGAAGACGACCCGATGTCCGGCCTCGATCCCCGAGAGCCGGATGACCATGAGCTGGGCTAATTTTTCGTCGGGGGAAAGGGTCTTGAAGACGCTATCCACCCAGTGGCGGGCAGAATCGGGCGAATAGGCAAGCGATTGAGCACGGACGCCGGTGATTCCGGCGAGAAAGGTCAGTAGAAGTGCGAATTTTCTCATAAAGTATATCGGCGTAAATTGCACACAAATTAAGGTAGAATTGCCAGACATCATTCAATTATTACCCGATAACATTGCCAACCAGATCGCTGCGGGTGAGGTTATCCAGCGTCCGGCCAGTGCCGTCAAGGAGCTGCTGGAGAATGCCGTGGATGCCGGCGCCACCGAGATCCGGCTTTTTGTGCAGGATGCGGGCAAGAGTTTGATCCAGGTGGTGGATAATGGCAAGGGAATGAGCGAAACGGACGCGCGTATGGCCTTTGAGCGGCATGCTACCTCCAAGATCAGAAACATAGATGATCTTTTTCATATAAGGACCATGGGGTTTCGCGGCGAGGCGCTGGCCTCGGTGGCCGCCGTCGCGCAGGTGGAGCTCCGGACGAGGAGGGCCGACGACGAGATGGGCACCTGTCTCGAGATCGAGAACAGCCGGGTGATCCGGCAGGAGCCGGTAGCCATGACGCCGGGCACGAGCATCGCGATGAAGAACCTCTTCTTCAACGTTCCGGCGCGGAGAAACTTTCTCAAAAGCAATCCCGCCGAGATGCGGCATATCGTCGACGAGTTCACGCGTGTGGCGCTGGCATTCCCCGCGATATTTTTCTCGCTTTCGTCCAACGGCCAGGAACTGATGCACCTCGAAAAAGGAAGCCTCAAACAACGGATCGTACAGGTGCTGGGCAGCTCCTTAGCCAGCAAGCTCGTCTCGGTGCAGGAGAATACCGATTATCTGAACATCTATGGATTCGTCGGCAAGCCGGAGACCGCCAAGAAGACGAGGGGCGACCAATATTTCTTTGTCAACAGCCGTTTCATCCGCAGTGCGTATCTGAATCATGCAAT
>DASZOW010000555.1:0-5291 GCA_035550615.1 Puia sp. | reverse complement strand
ACAATGAAAAGACCAATGCTTTCGACGTCGAAGGTTTCGAATATGCCGCACGGCTATGGACAACCGTGCTGGAAATATCGGTGCTGATGGCCCAGTTCCCTTCCAAAGAGGTGGCCCAGCTTTCTTATGACTACCGGACACTCGGCCTCGGCTATGCCAATCTCGGATCGATGCTGATGATCATGGGCATTCCCTACGACAGCGAGGAAGCCCGCGGCATCGCCGGCGCCATCACCGCAATTCTCACCGGTATCGCCTATAAGACCTCGGCAGAGATGGCCGGCGTCATGGGCGCCTTTCCCCGTTTCGAAGAGAACCGCGAGAATATGCTCCGCGTCATGCGCAACCATCGCCTCGCGGCCTACGACGCCGACGAATATGAAGGCCTGGAGATCAAACCCCAGGGCCTCAAAGCAAAATACTGCCCGGATTATCTGTTGAAGGCCGCCACCAAGGCCTGGGACGAAGCGGTCCGGCTCGGCGAGAAATATGGCTACCGCAATGCACAGGCTACGGTGATTGCCCCTACCGGCACCATCGGTCTGGTAATGGATTGCGACACCACCGGCGTAGAACCCGATTTTGCCCTCGTTAAATTCAAGAAACTCTCCGGCGGCGGATATTTCAAGATCATCAACCAATCCGTTCCAACCGCCCTGAAGAATCTCCATTACACCGACAAACAGATCGATGCCATCGTCAAATATGCCGTAGGTTCGGGGACATTTGCGGGAGCGCCGGCCATCAATCATCAATCCCTGAGCGAAAAAGGCTTTATCGCGGAAGAGATAAAGAAATTGGATGCCGCCGTCGGCTCGGCCTTCGAGATCGGCTTCGTATTCAACGTCTATACCCTTGGCGAAGAATGTCTGCAGCGTCTTGGCTTCGAGCCGGCCCAGTATTATAATCTCGAATGGAGCCTGCTGGAGGCGCTGGGTTTTACCGAAGAAGAGATCGACGCCGCCAACAATTATGTCTGCGGAACCATGACCATCGAAGGCGCCCCCTACCTCAAAGAAGAACATCTGGCCGTATTCGATTGCGCCAATAAATGCGGGAAAAAAGGCAGACGGTATATCCATGCGCATGGACACATCCGGATGATGGGCGCCGTTCAGCCTTTTATCAGCGGCGCTATCTCGAAAACGATCAATCTGCCCAACGAGGCGACGGTAGAAGAGATCGCCGATTCCTACATGCTGAGCTGGAAGCTGGCCCTGAAAGCATGCGCGCTATACCGTGACGGTTCTAAGTTGTCGCAGCCGCTCAGCACCAAATCCGACAAAAAGAAAAAGGAGGCCGAACCGGAAAAAGACGCCGCCTCCATCGCCGAACCAGTCCCTGCAGCGGCAGCGGAATCCCATATTGTCGATCTCGGCAAACTGACCGTCCAGGAGCTGTTGGAAGAAGTTCAGAAAAGGGTACAGGCCTCGCCCGACACCAAGCTCAAAAGAGCCCTGGCCACCATCGTCGAACGGCGCACCCTGCCGGCCAAACGCCGGGGATTCACCCAGAAGGCCAAGATCAACGGCCAGGCCATTTTCCTGCGCACCGGCGAATACAGCGATGGAACGGTCGGCGAGATCTTTATCGACATGGCCAAGGAAGGAGCCACCATGCGGAGTATGCTGAATTGTTTTGCGATCGCCATCTCCATTGGTCTCCAGTATGGCGTACCACTGGAAGAGTTCGTCGAGAAATTTGTTTTTACCCGCTTCGAACCCAGCGGCATGGTGGATCACCCCAATATCAAGAGCACCACCTCGATCGTCGATTTCATCTTCCGGGCCCTGGCATACGAATATCTTGGCCGTACGGATCTGGTTCATGTCCTCGACAGACCCGAGGTCGCCAACACCGGCGCCGAAGACTGGGACCTGCCCGCGGACCAGGATACTCCCGAGCTTAGCGATGTCCGGGTCGTCGCCAAAGCCACCGGCGGCGCCAATCCCGCGAATAACCAGCCCCAGGCCGCCAGAATGCCCAGGAGCATGGCAGCGGCAAATCTCGCGCCTCGCGCAGACACCGGCCTCGAAGCCCTCAACGCGGCCGCCAAAAGCATGCAAAGCGATGCCCCGGCTTGTAATACCTGTGGCCATATCACTATTCGCAGCGGTACCTGCTACAAATGCCTGAATTGCGGCAACTCCATGGGTTGCAGCTAAATACAAAGTCCCTCGTCGGGAACTTTTTCTCCCCGGTTGGGAATGTCTCCTGACCGGGGATATGCCATAAAAAACGGTTATCTTTTTTATAATCTCCGCCGTATCTTTTCGTGGCA
This sequence comes from Puia sp., assembly GCA_035550615.1. Lineage (GTDB taxonomy): Bacteria > Bacteroidota > Bacteroidia > Chitinophagales > Chitinophagaceae > Puia. The sequence goes on along the minus strand of DASZOW010000555.1, from coordinate 3,010 downwards.
AACCATCGGGTTATCCATGTGGTTTACCGTAGAAGAAATACTATAATCCCTTTTGTCTCGTTTAACATTGATCCATAAACCCAAATTGAAAAACATGAAACGTTTCTTGTTCGTCCTCCTCGTTATTATTTCAAGCACTGTATTGTTCTCATGTAGCCGTAGCGTAACTCCTGACCAGGCCGCAAGTCATCATTATAGCCATTGCAGGGATATGAGGTAATAAACGTGGAATCTTTGACAATGTCTTTTCAGTTGCCCGCCCCTAAAAGGCGGGCGCTGCTTTTTTCCTTATTTTTATCGCATGACTATTCAATTTGGATATAATAAGAAACAGGTGTTGGATGGATTACGCGGCCATTTTTTCGGCAGACCGGAGATCAGGATCATGGTGATCGTTATCAACGTATTCGCAATCGTCTCCGCCATCCTGTTCTTCCTTAAGAAGATCCAGGCCCTGCCTTTCCTCATCTTCTCGCTGCTTTGGTTCCTGCTGTGGGTCTCCATACGCCGGCTCCTGCCGCTAAGTATTTATAAAAAGTCCGCTACATTCCAGGATACTTTCACCTTGACCATCGAAGACCAGGGCATCTTGCTGGAAACCCAAAGAGGAAGCCAGCTTTGGCACTGGGAAGATTTCAGCGCATTCAAGGAAACGATCTATTTTTTTCACGTCTATTTCAATGCCCGGGCCTTTTTTATGATCCCTAAGGATTCTTTCAGGGATATCAACGAGATCCAGGCGGCCCGTCAGCTCCTAAAAGATCACATCGAACATTGAGGGACTACTTCGGTTTGTATTTCGACTGCTCGAAGATCGTGCGCACAGGCGTCCGCATCAGCTCATCCGGCGTAATGCCATTGTGTTCATCCGCATATTTCCGGACGATCCGCCAGCCGACCCAGGCACCGATATTTCCCGGCGAATTATCCGGCATCCCCAATGTCTTGGGACCATCCCCGATATAATTCTTGATGATATCCGGATCTACCGTATACAGATCGGTAGCCTGCAGAAAATAATTCCAGATCCCAACCTCATTGCCGGTGCACCAGTCCAGCTGCGCCTTCGTATAACCTGTGACAATGGAATCCGGCGCATCGGGCATCAATTTTTGTGCAAGCCACCAATAACGGCCCTTGGCGACCATCTGTTCGATCAGCGGCCGGCCGTCGCTGCTGTCCGGGAAGATGTCCCCGGCAATAGCGCTCAGACAATTAGCGGTAATATATTCGGGTTCGAACCGCCTCGAGATATACTCCGGATATGTATCCTGCCCCTTGCTGGTCAGATAGACGGAGAAATGCCTTCCGGCATAGGATTGCAACCCGATCGCCAGCGTATACGTCGTCATCGCCACCCCAGGCCCGTCAAAGGGGCCTATAAACGCTACCACCTTCGGCGGAAGCCGGTAATGCGGGAAATAATATTTCACATACCGGAATCCCTGCTGCAGCTGTTGTTCCAGCCATCCAAGGTCCTGGTATTTCTTTTTCAGCGAATCCCGGATGGGCAGATAGCTGACCAGGAACGCCCGGGCGGCGGCAAATGCTAACCGGCTGGTATCCGACATCGGTCCTGCACCCAGTATGTTGGCGACAAAATCCTGCGTAAAAAAAGGATAACGTTGATTCAGCCCGAATAACCCGGTCTCAACGTGATTCGAGTCAAGGTCGAAAAAGGCAGTGTCGAACCGTACAATGTGAATGTCGTCGACATGAACACCCGAAACGTCCGGCCGGCTATTGCCGGGGCCGCATGCTGCAAGAGAAAAAAGAAAAAGAACGGGGAGGATACGTTGGATCATTTCTTTTTTTTAACAACTTTTTTTGAAGCTTTTGCTTCCTTATTGAATTCAAGGGCGAGATTCACCCAATATTCGAAATCCTTCTTTTTGCGGATACCTTCCTGGCTCACGAACACAAAACCCGTCATCGTCCGGCCGTTGTGGATCATCGGACGGCAGTGGCTCATTTCCAGCGCCTCATTGTACTTATGCGGCCCTATCCGGCAAAGCATCTCATCCAGCCTTACACAAAGACACATCTTTCCATTGACCATAAAACAGATGCCATGGAACATCTTTTTTTCTTCCACATCCGGCAGGGAGGTGAGGGCCTGTCTTATCCTTGAAGCCAGCTGTTCGTCGAAAGCCATGACCAAATATAAGATTAGTTTTAACTTTGCAACATGAAGATCGCCTTAGCCCAACAAAATTATCATGTCGGCAATTTTGAAGAGAATACCCGGAAGATCATCGAGGGCATCGACCGGGCAAAAGCTGCCGGCGCCGATCTCGTTGTCTTTACTGAATTATCTGTTTGCGGTTATCCGCCACGCGACTTTCTGGAGTTCGATGATTTTATCGCACAATCCGATGCCGCCGTTGACCGTATCCGTGAACACGCCGATACCATCGGGGTTATCCTCGGCGCGCCTGCCCGAAATCCGGTAAGGGAGGGCAAAGACCTCTTCAATGCGGCCTGGCTCCTTTATGAAAAAGAGGTCAAAGGGGTAGCGCATAAGACCTGTCTGCCCAATTACGACGTATTCGATGAATACCGGTATTTTGAACCGGCCTACGAATGGAATGTCATCCCCTTCAAAGGGAAAAAGATCGCGCTGACGATCTGTGAGGACATCTGGAATTTGGGCGATAACCCATTATACCGCGTTTGCCCCATGGACCAGCTCATCCGCCAGCACCCCGATCTCATGATAAATATTTCGGCCTCTCCCTTTGACTACGACCATGACGAAGATCGCAAAGAGGTCGTCCGGCAGAATGTGCTGAAATACCACCTGCCGATGTATTACTGTAATGCTATCGGCTCTCAAACGGAGATCGTTTTCGATGGCGGCAGCGTCGTCTACGACGCCAAAGGAAATCTTATCAGGGAATTGAATTATTTCGAAGAAGATTTCGCTGTCGTTCCTCTGCCCCACCCGGTGCCGCCGCTCTTCGAGGAGCTGCTGCCGGGACTCTCCGTAGCCATCAATCGCGACGACGAC
>DASZOW010000554.1:0-5136 GCA_035550615.1 Puia sp. | reverse complement strand
TTACAAAAGTGGTATCCCCCGCATTATTGGTCTCATTGAGGATAAACGCAACCGTACACGTCCTGTCCACTGTCGCCTTGCTCTTCTTACAGGACACTGCGAGCGCGGCCACGGTCCCGATTGCCAGCGCCAGCAGTATATAATTTTTAATCGCCTTCATGATCGTATTTTTGAATTTTCGTAATTACCAGCCGGGGTTCTGTGTCAGAACATGGCCGTTTCTTTGGTAAAAGTCGATCTGGTACGTGGGCACGCTTTGCAGATAATCTCGGTCCAGCACAAACCCATTGGTGGCATTGCGCACCGTCTGGGAAACCTTCAGATAGCCACTGCCCGTCGCTACATTCCCGGCTGAGGTGACATTGCCGTTGATATCGGCAAGGACCAGCGCCTTCGTCACGGAGCTCTTTGTTATCCACGCACCCAGGTTCTTCGTCGGGTAAAGCTGGGTATTTTCATAATCGATCTTCCTCCAACGCAGCAGGTCATGCAGCCGGAAGCCTTCATAGACCAGCTCCGCCCTTCTTTCCCTGCGGACTTCCCAGATAAAAGACGGCACGGTAGGATCTCTGTTGGCATCTTCATAAACTACGCCTCCTACTGCCGGGAGACCACCGATGATCTGCATAGGGGGAAGTCTTACCCCCGCCGCATCGCCCGCTCTTTTCCTAAGGGCGTTTATCGTCTGATCGAGATCGCTCTGAACTACGGAATAAAGACCCATATCGGCCAGCTCGGCAGCCGCTTCGATATAATTCATCATGACCTCGCCCAACCGGATGATCGGCGCGTCCGTAATATTAAAGGACTGTACCGCGTATGCCTGGTCCTTTGTCGCCACATCGAGGAACTTCCAGCATTTATAGCCCGTGACGGAATAGCCGGTCTCGAGATACTGAATGTGGAACTGGTCGGTGAGGAAGGTATTCGCAAGCCGGGGGTCCCTGTTTGCAAACTGATTGGCGGCGCTCTGGTCGCCCTGGTACAGCGGATTCACGCCCGCAGTGGTTTTGATCGGCAACCCGTTCTTGCAAAGATACCCGTCTATGAGATCCTTGGGCGCCGCATTGCCTTGTATGGTATTTGTATTGTTGCCGGAGGCTATCGCATGCGTTACCTGGCCCGTATTGTATTGGCGGTACAGGATCATCTCCTTCAGAACGGCAGGCGTCGAGGCGATATCGATCGTGCTGCAAAGCTTTTGATAGTTATCGGCCACGGAATACCGGCCCGAACTGATCACCCTCGAGGCCGCATCTTTAGCCGCCTGAAGATATACTCCCGCCCGGGTTAAGTCGTCGGAAGTGGAGCTGGGGTCATACTTTATCTTCGTTCCGATATACAGCAGCTGCCTCGACATAAAGGCGTCGATGACATCCTTGGTTATGACCAGTCCGTTCGGCCCCGTCAGCGGGTCCGTCAGCTTGACATTCTGCGAAGCATATTGAAAATCGGCCAGCACATTGTCCATCACGAACGTCACGGGATCACGCGGCCGGAACAGGTCGGAATCGTTATCGGACAAGGGTTTGCTGTAGTAAGGGACTGCTCCGAAATCGAATACGAAGTTGGAATAATCCAATGCCCGGAAGAAACGGGCGATGCCGATCCAGTGGTGCGCCGTGGCGGAATCGGGAAAACCCTTCATCGTCGTCACCCGGTCGACAAAAATATTGTCCTTCCGGATATCCGTAAAATAATTGTCCCAGGCGCCGCCATTGTTGGTCACCAGGCTGGCGAAACCGGGCAGGCTGGCGCTGGTGAAATCATCGTTGAGCGTTTCCCGGATCGACATCGACCCGCCCGCATCATTGTTCCCGAACCCGGGGAACCGGTCGGCATAATAACCCATGGCAAACGCCCGGACACTGGATTCGGATGTCCAGAAGTCATCGTCTGTAAACGATGCCAGCGGCTTCTTGTCGAGAAACTTTTTGCATCCGGTGAGGAAGAAGATCGTGCAACAAAATACCAATATCTTATTTTTCATAACCGTCTGAAATTATGTGTTTATAAATCTACCTGTAACCCGCATGACCATGACCTGAAATACGGATAGGTCCTTCCAAAGCTCTTTGCGTCATTGATCCCTTCGACCGAATTCTGCTGGATCTCCGGATCGATAGGCATATTCAGGTTATCGGCGGTAAAAAGATTCTCGCCGCTGGCAAAGATCCGCACATTGCTGATCCTGGCCTTCTGCAACCAGCGCTTGGGAACGGTATAGCCGATCGTTATATTCTTGACCCTCATATACGCCATGTTCACCAAATAGCGGGTTTGCGGCTGCCAGTTGGCGTTATGATTATTCGCGCCAGGGTTGGCCGGCGCAGGATAATAAGCATTGGGATTGTCCGGCGTCCAGTAGTCCATCTGGTTTTGATAAACAGCCTCGCCTGCCGTATAGCCGGGGATAAACAACGATCCCGTCGCCCAATATTCTCTCCTGGCGACGCCTTGCAGGAAACCGCTGACGTCGAAACCTTTATAGTTCAGTGACAGCCGGAAGCCGTAAATATAGCGCGGCGTGGTATTGCCGATCACATGCATGTCGCCGTGATGCAGATTGGTTCCCGTTCCGAAATCGACTACCCCATTGCCATCCCTGTCCTTGTATTTGACGTCCCCGGGACCGTAATGGAATGAGGAGCTGGTATTCAACGCATCCTGGTTCGGCGCCTTGCCATAGATCCAGGTAGGATTCGCTGCGCCGTTATTCCCGGAAAAATCGCCGGCATTGAAAAGTCTGTCCGTCGTGTAACCCCAGATCTCACCGACGGTCTTGCCCTGGTAATTCGGGACATCGTTACCGCCGGGCAGGATGCTTACTTCGGTATTGGCAAATTTTGTGATCTTGCCGGTTGCATCGGAGATATTGCCGCTGACGCTGATCCCGAGTCCATTCGACAGCGTCTTATCGTACGTTATCGACAACTCCCATCCCTTGGTGACCAGCTCGCCATAGTTGCGGGCGGACGGGGCGGCTCCCAGCGTAGTGGGCTCCTCGATCCCGGTAGTGACCATGCCCTTCGTCGCACGGCTATATACATCCAGGTCGATATCCAGCGAATTGTTGAACAGTTTGGCATCCAGCCCCAGATCCGTCGTCTGGATGGTCTCCCACGTCAACGACGAAGCGATGTTCGCAAATACGCCCACCTGCGTGGGGTTGAGCCCATTGATCCACCAATTGGAGGAAGAGGCGTTCATGATCCGCAGATATGAGTTGCTGCCGATATCGTTATTCCCGATGGAACCCCATGATCCCCGTATCTTCAGGAAGGAAATGGGTGTCTTGTCCAGGACACCTTCCATGAACTTCTCATGCGAGATGATATAACCCGCGGAAAAGGACGGGAACGTACCCCATTTCTGGTTGGTGGGGAAATTGGAAGACCCGTCCCTTCTCAGGTTGGCCTCCAGCAGATACCGGTCTTTATAAGCATAGTTCAACCGCCCGAAGAATCCCAGCGTCGACCAATGGGTCGGATACCCGTTGGCAAATTCGGCGCCCGACGTCAGGTTCAATGTCGGCCGCGATGCAAGCAGGAGTCCCATGGCCTTCGAATACTGGAAATCATCGTAGTAAGACTCGATATCCCCGCCGGCCATCAGCTTGATGCTATGCCCGTTCATCTCCTTATTGTAGGTAGTATATGCCTTGCCTACATTCCTCTTGACCCAGGTGGAGTTCTCTATCACATAATCTTCCGCGGGAAAATAATTCGGCAGCACACTGGTCAACGTCGGGTCCACCCAGCTGTTTATCCCGGTAATCGGCGACGTAGCGACATTGGAATGGGCATTATCTACCGCGTAAGTATAATCGAAATCTGCCGTCCATCCCTTCATAAAGGTGACGGTGGCGCCAGCCTGCAACCGGCTCTGGTCGTCGTCCCTGGTGTTCATATGGGCCTGCTGCAGTTCCGTAAGGATGTTCTTCAAAGGCAACCCATTGAAAGTCCCGTATGGATAGGTCTCGGGGTAACGATAGATATTGAACCAGTATTCGTCCGGGGCGTTCCCATTGGCGAGCCTGAAGTTGGGATATTGTTTGTGCGAGATGAACTCCATCAGCGACCCGCGCGCGGTGAACCAATTATTGATCTTTGTCTCGACCTTCACCGTTCCATTATACCGGGTATATCTATCCGGTTGCGGAGACACCTTGACCAGGCCTTGCTGGTCCGTCACGCCGAAGCTGGCAAAATACGTGGTCTTGTCATCCCCGCCGGTGATCGACAAATTGTGTTTCATCAGCGGCGAAGCCGGGTTGAGGAAAAGCTTATCGATATTCCACGGTCTGTAATAATAGGTCTGACCCGCACGCCGCTCGAAGTCCCGGCCTTCGACCATTTCCGGCCCCAGCTTCATGCCGCCATAAAGCTCCTTCCACTGCTTCATCCGCTCGATGCTCAGGTCGTCATAATAGGCGCCCAGGATATTGAAGCTGGCTGTCGTCGGGGCCGTCCTTCTATATTGCTTGAGCATATACTCCGCCCCCTGCGCGCCGTCGGCGATCTTGGGCGTGTTCATCGGCGATGACCAGGCAAAATTGTTGTTATAGGAAACATGAATCCGGCCCTTTTTCCCCTTCTTGGACGTCAGGAGTATAACGCCCCACGACGCTCTCGCTCCATAGATGGAAGCGGAGGCGGCATCTTTCAGCACGGAAATGGACTCGATGTCCTCGGGGTTCACCATATTCATGTCGGGGATGGGGACGTTATCGAGCAGGATCAGCGGCGTCGCCTCGGCATTCACGGAACCGATTATCCCGCGCAGATGGATCTCGGGCGCCTGGCCGAGATCGCCGCTGGATGTGGTGATCAGGAGACCGGGTGACGACCCCTGGAGATCGCGCGCCAGATCGGGTACCGGCCGGGATCCTACTGCCTTCTGTACATCGATGGTAGCGACGGCGCCCGTCAGGTCGGCCTTTCTCTGGCTGCCATATCCTACTACCACGACCTGGTCCAATGCGGCAGTAGCTCTTTTTAAATAAAAATTCAGCCGCGAGGAATTTCCCACGACCCGTTCTTCCGTGACGGTACCCTTAAAGCTGATCACCAGGGTCTGCCCCTTGTTGACCTTTATGGAGTAATTCCCGTCATTATCGGTGGTGACGCCGGTTTT
>DASZOW010000553.1:0-5031 GCA_035550615.1 Puia sp. | reverse complement strand
ATTCACCTGATCCCCGGCATATCTTCCCTGCAGGTCGGTGAGATTGGAAACGGGAGCGAGGGCTCCTGCCTTCCCTTGTGCGGTAAGCCGTTGCAGGGTAATGCTATCGACTTCGGCCTGTTCGTAGGCCAGCTGGACCTGGTCGCGGCTGTTGAGCACCTGGAGATAAGCGAGGAGGGTGTTGAGGGTGATATTATCTTTCTGCTGTTGCAGATCCAGCTTGCTGGCATTATAGGCATAGCGCTGCGCCCGGAAGTTATTCTGCAATTCCAGCCCGTGAAAAAGGAGCAGGCCGGCGTTGAGACCCGCGTTGCCGCCGCTGAACTGAGAATTGAAATACTGGTTGTTGGTAGTGCTGATGGAACGCCCAAAGTAGATATTCTGGCCGCCATTGGCACTGAGCGTCGGGAGCATATATTCCCAGGACTGGTCATACTGGATCTTGTAACCCTGGGAATTGAGATCGGATTGAGCCACCGACAGGTTGTTCCGGATGGCGATGGCCACGGCCTGGGGAAGCGTCAGGGTACCATTGATAGAATCCTGCTCCGCCGTATTGCTTTGGGCGGCGTGTGCGGAGGCATTGTTCTGCGCCAGCAGCCTGGCCGATAGGGAAAAGGACAATAGCAAGAGAAAGAGAGATGAGTATCGCATTGTTTGGATTAATTGAAATTATCTATGCGTCCGTCCAGCAGATTGATGATCCGCGAACCGTATTCGGCATTTTTTTCCGAGTGGGTGACCTGGACGATGGTGACACCTTCGTTATTGAGCGTTTTGAACAATTCCATGATCTCTTCCCCCTGACGGGAGTTCAGGTTACCGGTGGGTTCGTCCGCCAGCAGCAGCTTGGGTTTGCCGATAAGGGCGCGGGCGATGCCTACGAGCTGTTGCTGACCGCCTGAGAGCTGGGTCGGGAAAAGGTCTTTTTTCCCAACGATCTGAAAGCGGTCGAGGATATCGGCTACCATCGCCTGGCGTTCGGATGATTTGATGTTCTGGTAGATGAGGGGTGTCTCGATGTTCTCATATACCGTCAGCTCATCGATGAGGTGGTAGGCCTGGAAGACGAAACCGATGTATTGCTTGTAGAGTTGGGAGCGTTGTTTTTCCTTGAGACTATGGACAGGCTGGCCGAGGAAATGATATTGGCCTTCGGAGGAATCATCGAGCATACCGATAATATTCAGGAGGCTTGATTTGCCCGAGCCGGAGGGCCCCATGATAGAGACGAATTCTCCTTCCTTGATATCCAGGTTGATGTCCTTGAGGATGAAGTTGGGTTTTCCGCCGACATTTACCCATTTCGAGATACGCTTAAGATCAATCATATTAAAAAATTAGAGATTACAGTCTCTGGCCTCAACATTCTTTCAAACACATGCCAGAATGCAGGTTGTTGATTTTTAATGCATTAGGCGTCATTGCCGAGGGCTTGGGTCCGCTTTCGATACAGGAAGTGTACGCTTTCGATACACTTGCGGTCATGCGGCAGTTATTCGCTGCACGATATCATGACGGGTGCAGCTATTCGCTGCGCAGCGCCTTTACCGGGTTGGCGGCGATGGCGCGGATAGTCAGGATGCCGATGACGGCGAAGGCGATCAACAGGATCAGCAGCTCTGTCTTGAAAAAGGTCCATGCGCTTATCGATACCCGGTAAGCATAGTTATTCAGCCAGCGGTTGATGAGCCACCAGCTGACCGGCAGGGCGATGGCGCTGGCGATAGCCGCGAGCCGGATGAAGTTTCCCGAGACGAGGGTGAGGATATTGCGGTCGTTGGCGCCGAGGACGCGACGGATACCGATCTCTTTAGTCCGGCGTTCGATGGTGAAAAGGGTGAGCCCGATGAGGCCGAGGATGGCGAGCACGATGGCCATCACCGTGAAGAAGGTAATGGCATTGCCGAGGACGCGTTCCTTGCGGGTAAGATGAGCGAAATTATCGTCGAGGAAGGCGACTTCGAGCCGGGCATCGGGTTTGAATTTCCGGCCGGTGGCCTGGAGCCAGTCGATAAAGCCGGCGGTATTGCCTCCATGAAGGCGGATGACGAGTGTTTTACTGGCGGCGGGTTTGAATCGCAGGATCGCGGGGGCGATCCTAGTCTGCATCGAGGCGTAGTTGAAGTCTCTGACGACGCCGATGACGCGTTCGCTGCCGTTGATGAGGGAGCCGATGGGGTTGAAGAGGCCCAGCGCAGCAACCGCGGATTCGTTGAGGATAAGCGAATTCGTATCGGACTTCAGGTCCTTTTCAAAATTTCTGCCGCTGAGCAGGTGCATGCCCATGGTGTTGAGGTATCTGTCATCCGCCCCGAATTCCTGGATGCTGATCGTCTTTTGCGTTTTTGGGATCTCATACGTTCCCATGGCAATGGTGTTGCCGGCGGGGATGCGGTTGGAGAAGCTGGTGCTTACGACGGAGGATTGCTGGTCTACCATGTCGCGAAAGGCTTCTGCGTGATCACCCAGCTCCGAGATGTTGTCTATGACGACAAGGCCTTGCGATGTGAAGCCTTTGTCTTTGTTCTTCATGAAGTTCAGCTGGCTATAGACGATGAAGGAAACGAATACGAGACCGGTGGCGATAACGAATTGCAGGGTAACGAGGATGTTGCGGATACCGGCGCGCTCGCGGCCCGTGCTGCTGCTACGGATGGTGAGCCGGTTGCGTTCGCCGGAGAGATAAATGGCCGGGTAGATGCCTGCCAGGATACCTACCAGCAGGGAGAAGACGATCAGATACAAATAGCTGGCTGAGAGAATGGGGATGGGGCCTGTGAGTTCCGCGCCGGTGGCATATCGATAGAGGAACAAGATGACCTGGATGAGGCCGCAGGAGAGGAGCATGGCCAGGCCGCTGAACAGGACGGATTCCCTAACGATCTGGATGATGAGGGTGCGGCGGGCGGCGCCGAAGATCTTTTTGAGGCCCATTTCTTTGGTGCGGATGGAGGAGCGGGCCGTGACGAGGTTGACATAGTTGATGATGGCGAGCAGGATCAGGAGAATGGCCACGGTTCCGAGGAGCCTGACCATGGTGAGGTTGCCGCCGGCGGAGAAACCGAAGATGGCGCGATTGTCGAAATGGATGGTAGTCAGCGGCTGGATCAGGAAGGTGACGGTGTTGCTCGCGGTGTTCCACTGTTCGAAGGACTGTTTGGCGCCTACGGTGGGGTAGATGACCTTACGGCGAAGCTGGTCGAGCCAGGTCTGCAGACCTGCGAATGAGCCCTGGGGTTTTAGCTTGACGTAGTTATAATAAAGAACCGAGATCCAGTTACTCCTGTTTTCGTTGGAGTCGGGTTTACGTGGTAGAAATATCTGTGGAAAGAAGTGGGATTTGGCGGTGGTTTCCGCGAGCACGGCCACGACGGTATAGGGAGTATTCTCCCGGCCGATGTAGAGGGTTTTGCCGACGGCCGGCTGCGAGCCGAAGAACTGGCGGGCCTTGGCTGCGGTGAGGATGGCTTCGTTTGGGGCGAGGCCGTGGGCCGGGATGGCGCCGGTGGCCGCTTTATAGGAGAAGATATGAAAGAAGGATGAGTCGACGCTGTAGGATTCATTGCCAGTGAATGCGCGATCGTTGAGACTGGTGCGGACATCCAGGCCGGCGTCTCTTTTGATCGCGGTGGCATCTTCCACGTCTTTGCAGGTGGCTTTCAGGAGGGGCCTGAGCATGGCCTGGCTGAAGGCGAAGGGGCCCATGTGATAGAAGTCGGTGGAAATGCGGGCGATGCGGTCGGCGTCGTGGAACTGGTGGTCTACGGTCAGCTCGCGTTCGGTGTATATGAGCAGGACAAAGGAGGCTGCGATGCCGATGGCGAGGCCGCCGATATTGATAAACGAGAATACCGGATATTTCCGGAAGTGGCGGAGGATGGTTTTGGCGATCGTTATCATGATAACTAAGATACGGTTTTGTTATTCGGATCGCAGGTTTTTTACCGGATTTGCGCGCGCGGCGCGGATGGATTGACTGGCAATCGTGAGCACGGCGATAGCGAGGGCGAGGATGCCTGCACCGGCGAGGAACCAGGGGCTCAGGGGAATGTGGTAAGCGAAGTCCTGCAGCCAGCTATGCATGGTCCACCAGGCGATGGGGGTAGCAATTATGACCGATACGAGCACGAGTTTTATGAAATCACGGGACAGCAGGGTGATGATATTCATGACGGTGGCGCCGAGGACCTTGCGGATGCCAATCTCCCTTACCCGCTGCTGTGCGGTAAAAGCCGCGAGACCCAGGAGGCCGAGACAGGAGATGAGGATAGCGATAACGGAGAAGATCAGGATAAGGTTGCAGGTCCGGGTATCGGCTTTATAGAGGTTGTCGAAGGTGTCGTCGAGAAAGGTATAGGCGAAGGGTTTGTCAGGAAGGAATTGGGACCAGATGGTATGAGCGGCGGTCAGGGCTTCGGTAGTCTTGCCGGGCGCCGTCTTGACATAGATCAGGGGTCGGCCGGAAGGACGGTTATAGATGACGAGGGGGCCTATTTGTTTGTGCATGCTGGCGTAGTGGAAGTCTTTGACGACGCCGATTATTCTACCGGTGTCGCCCTGGAACAGGAAGCGTTGGCCGATGACGGGTTGGCGGATGTCGAACTCGTTGACGGCGGTTTGATTGAGAATGAAGTTATGCCGGTCGGTAGGTTGCAGGGGATCGAACCAGCGGCCCAGGGCCATTTCCAGCTGCATCGTCGTTTTGAAGGCTTCGTCGGCGACGAGCTGGAAGACCTGGGGATTAAAGTCCGGGTCTTTGCCGTCCCATTTGGCCGAGCCCGTGTTGGAACTACCGAGCCCTACGATGGACTGGCTGGCGAAGCTGACGCCGGTGATGGCAGGATAGGCCAGTAACTGTTGTTTGATATCATCGGCGGTGACCTTGAACTGGTCTTCGGCGTTTTGAGTGATCACGGACCGGGGAAGCCGGAAGGTAAAGATCTGGCTGCGGTCGTAGCCGGGGTTGGTATGCTGGATATATTGCAGTTGACGCTGGATGATGATGGTGCTGGCGATGAGGACGATGGA
>DASZOW010000552.1:0-5569 GCA_035550615.1 Puia sp. | reverse complement strand
GATCGTTTATCGCGCATTTTGGGAATTCAAGGACAAACATTATCCTCCGCCTGTATTTGCGCTTACCGGTTGCCTGCTGGTGGTTTTGGCCGTAGTGATCTATAGCATCGTCTGGCAGCGCCGGGAGAAAGTGGGCGTTTTCGATTCGTCACGGGTGTTGGCCGTCTGGCAAGACATTATGGGTGGATTTATCGGCCTCGATCTGTCTATGTTCGGATGGCAGAAACTATTCCATCTGCAATTTTTTACGCCGCTGGCGCGACTGGACGAGCCGTTCAGCAGTTTTTCAGGGGAAGCTTTAACATGGGCCTATTTCGGTGATTCCTACCCGTTGACCTGCGTGATCGGCATCTTTCAGATCACCGGCGCCTTTTTGTTACTTTTCCGGCGGACAAGGTTATTCGGCGCCATCTTTCTGCTCCCGGTGATGTTGAATATTGTGCTGCTCAATATCTTTTACGGCTTTGAAGCGGGAGATCTGGCACACGCACTTATCCTGCTGATTGGGCTATCGTATCTGATCCTCGGGCACTATCGGCGGCTGGCGGCATTCTTTTTTCCCCGGAACAACAGCATACGGGGTTCTTCCTTTATCCGGCTGGTGGCGCCCAAAACCGCGATCGTTGTATTCCCGTTATTGCTGGTACTATCCTTTGGGTCGCTGGACCACCATCCTCAGCTGACGGGGAAGTATCGGGTGCAGGACCTTTCCGTCAATGGGGTAAGATCTTTGCCCGCATCCTGCCAGGACAGCGTACTGACCGCGGTATATTTCGAAAAGGGAGATGACATAGTGTTCGAGTTCAACAGCCTGCAACGAAGGTGGATCGGCAGCTACCGGTTGGACCGGTCCGGGGGAAGTCTGGTCGCGACATGGCGATATCCGGCGGCGGCAAAAGATACCCTGTTTGCAAGGCTCGATCGCGGGCAGGCCGGAGAATGGCGAATGACGGGCATGATGGGAAAAGACAGCCTGCGGATGCAGTTGGCGCTCATCAGGAAGCCCTGACGCTCCCTATTTCTGAGCGCTTAAAAATACCACGAGCTTTTGCAGGTCATCCTGGGAGAGTACGCCACCATAAGCCGGCATATTTCCGCCGCCGTTAACGATCCGGATGGTCAGTTCCTGCGTGGAGAGCCGTTTGCCGACAATGGTCAGATCGGGGCCGGCTTTGCCGCCGTAACCGCTGATCTTATGGCAATATTCACAGCCCCTGATATAGAACAGCCGGGCGCCGGCGATTACCGTGGAATCCGGATGAGCGGGATGGATGGCGGCTACAGGTAACGGTTTGGCGTTGAATTCGGCAGACCAGGGATGTTTCAGACCGAGAACGAGCAGGCTGATGACGAATACGAGCACGCAGATGACGCCGAACATGGCCCATGGTCGCCGGATGGGGCTTCGCTCGCCTTTATTCGACAGAAAAGGAATGATAAACAGGACGATCACCGTCAGCGTCGGTCCGATGGTCATAGCGGCAGATTCGATCTTGTGGGGCATCAGTGCGAACAGCGCAAAAAAGATGACCATATACCAGTCCGGCTGAGGTGAGGTGTGGATATAGGTTATATCGGGTTGCGTGGTCAGCGGAGGCGCGCCGCGGAGCCAGGCAAAGAGGATGATCATGATCACGATGATGGAGCTGAACAGGACGTCGCGCCAGGCGGCATTCGGCCAAAACGGAACCGCATACTTTTTCAGAAAGTCCTCGTACCATTTCCGGTAGGTCTTCGGATCGACCGGCCTGCCGGCCTTGGGCAGTTCGGATATGCCATGCCGAAAGACAAGGTAGAGATGCAGGGCGATAAAAAGAAAGATGAAGGCAGGAATAATGAAGACGTGATAGGAATAAAAACGCGTGAGGCTGTGACCGCCGATGGTGTCGCCGCCGAGGAGCAGTCTCGCCAGATATTTTCCGAAAAACGGCACCCTGCCCAACTGCTGGGCCGCGACGACAGAAGACCAGACACCGTTGGAATCCCAGCGCAGCAGCTGGCCTGTGAAGCCCATAAATATGGTGAACAGCAGCAGGAATACGCCGCTGATCCAGTTCATTTCCCGCGGATATTTATAGGAGGCGGTGATATACGTCCGCATCATGTGGAGGCCTACCAGGATGATCATGGCCGAAGCCCCATAGAAGTGGATGCTGCGAAGGATGTTGCCGAATTTTGCCTGATAGGTAATGAATTCGAGCGAGTGGTAGGCGTTGGCGGAGGAAGGCTGATACAGGAGCGACAGAGCTACTCCCGTAACCACCTGCAGAACGAACATGAAGAGGGTCGCACTTCCGAAGACATAGGTCCACAGGCCACGCGGCGGAACGGGATGGTCGATCAGCGGACGGATAAGCGCATCGACGCCGATGCGGTCATCGAGCCAGCGCCAGATTCGTAGAAAGAAATGCTTCATGAGATGGGTTGAGAGCGGTGAAGAGTTTTGGTTGATGTCAAACCGAAGTAATAGGCAGGGGAGCCGTCTGCAGCTGCACTTCGTTGTTTCGGACCCGGACCTTATATTCGGTGAGCCTGCGTGGCGGAGGGCCGGCGGCCACGGTGCCATCGCGATAATAGACGCCGCCATGGCATGGGCACATGAATAGCTGGGCGCCTTCTTCCCATCTGACGGGGCAGCCCAGGTGCGAACAGTTCACGGCAAAAGCGGTAAAAGTTCCGGGGCCTGAACGCCGGAGCCAGGCGGCAGATTTGGCCAGCATACCGGCATAGGGTTCCGAGTCCGCATTTTCAAAGCTGATCAGCCGGGTGCTGCCTACGGGAAAATCGTCGACATGACCGACTGTCCTCCATAAACTTTCTTTGCTTTCGAGGAGCGGCGCGACAAGTGCGCTGATCACGGGTACGGCCATGACGGCTGCGCTGAGGGCGGCGATGCTGAGACTGATACGGGTGAGGAAATCCTTTCTTGTTAGTTCCTCCGATTTTGGCGATGACTGCTGCTGATTACTCTGATTACTCTGATTACTCATGGCGTAGAATATTTATCCATCCGATTAATGAGATAATAAAGACGATAAGTCCGCCGACGGCGATAAGCCATGTGGAGATAAGCCCCCAGCCGAAAAAGGCGAGGCCCATGGCCATAAAGAATGGCCAGTAGGTGGGTTCGGGGAGATGCACGGGTCTGGCGGGAAACCGGGTGGCGGGCGGAGGCAGCGCTTCGACGGGTTGAGTCGGTGGCAAGGCTTCGACGGGTTTGGCCGGTGGCAGCGCTTCGATGGGTTGGGTCGATGGCAAGGCTTCGACGGGCTGAGGCGGAGGCAGCGCGTCGTCCTTTTGCGGTTCCGGCGGCAAAGGCTCTTCCGGTGTCATTTCGGGTGTCATATCGAGCTATTTTATATTGAAACGGGTGTAAGGACCTCTTTCTTCGACAGCCAGCGGATCAGCAACGCCATCGATGCCGTCAGGTACACGAAGCAGCAGGGAACCCACATGATCAATCCGCCGGCCTGCTGATCGGTAATAGCTATTCCCCGGTAAGTGCCGGGTGGCGCAAAGGTGATCAGGAGGCCCAGCAACGAGCAGCATACACAGGCCGTCGCCAGGTAGAGAACGGCGCGTAATGCCGGCAGGCGCAAGGAAGGGTAGGGAGTGATCACGGGCCAGCAGAAGAGGAAACCACCTATGAGCAGGCTTAGGTCGTGCAACAATGGAGTGATCCTGTCCGCGAACGGAGCCGAGTGTGACAATGCCAGCGGTGCACAGGATACGATGTCTGCGGCCGGGCCATTGGTAGCATTATACCATGCCGGGACATGCCACAGCCACATCATGAGGATGCCGGCCAGCCACGCAATAACCGGGATCCGGGCCGTCAGCCGGGAGAGGGCCATGAGACCCCTGGCTGCAACATTCTCCGGCGGAATAGCCATCGCCAGCAATGGCGCCGCCAGTAACAGCAGCGCGGTATGCCGCACCATGTGAGCGGTGAACGGCGTATTGTGATCCAATGCGGGCAGCGGGGCCGCGAGACAGGCCGCAAGAAGGAGAATGCCGAGAAAAAATGATAGTTTGCGCATATCACAAGATTTCAGATAGTCGAAAATTGCGGTAATACATAGACGACCGTAAAAACAAAGATCCATACCACATCGACGAAGTGCCAGTATAGCGCCACGGTGCCGATAGCACTTTTCGCATCTCTCAGAAAAGCCAGGGCCAGGATGATACAGAGAATGACGAGGCCGATCAGCACATGCAATCCGTGGAAACCGGTGAGCGTAAAAAAGCTTGCCCCGAAGACGCTGCCGTTGAGCGTGATATTATCCCGGATCAGCCGTACATATTCGCTGCCCTGTCCGGCAAGGAAAATGGCGCCGAGCAGGATCGTAACGATCAGCCATCCCTTCATCATGCCCGGCTTTCCCCGGGCATATCCTTTTTCTGCAAAATGCAGGGTGAAGCTACTGGCGATCAGCACTACCGTAAAAACGCCCGCGGTCCGGATATCCAGCCGGCTCAGCTCATGGGGTTCGAAACCCGTATTGTAGGCCATATAGATAAAGGCCATGATCAGGCACAGGAAAAAGAACGCCTCGGTAAAAATGACCATCTGCATCATGGTCGTATTTTCGGATCTCGTCATGACTCGATGTTTTGTTGTCCGGCGCCGGCGCCGCTATTTATAGCAGATTGTTTCATGTCCCACCAGGCGCGGCGGCTGGTCACCGGCGGCAGCTCATCAAAATTTTTCAGCGGCGGCGGCGACGTCCTGGTCGCCCATTCCAGCGTATAGGCATTCCAGGGGTCGGGGCCTGCCGGCTTGCCATTTCGTCCGCCATTCCAGACCAGGTAGACCAGCAGCAAGCCCGACACCCCCATGATCAGCGATCCGACCGTGGAAATAAAATTCAAGACGCCATACCAGGGAAGGTTAGGATAGGTATAGACCCTTCTGGGCATGCCGATCATCCCCAGTGCATGCTGGACCAAAAATGTCAGGTTGAAGCCGATCGTAAAAAGCCAGAAAAACCACTTTCCGCCTTTCTCATCGATCATCCGTCCGCTGATCTTGGGAAACCAATAGAACAAGGCCGCCAGCAACCCCGAGACGACCCCGCCGATGAACACATAGTGAAGATGGGCCACGACATAATACGTGTCCGTGAGCTGCCAGTCTATGGGAACTATGGCAAACGCAATGCCGGTGAGTCCGCCGATCGTAAATTCGATGAGGAAGGCAATGGCGAACAGCATCGACGTCGTGAACCGGATCTTGCCGCCATACATCGTCGCCAGCCAGTTGAAGATCTTGACCCCGGTGGGTATCCCGATCAGCATGCTGCTGGCAGAGAAAAAGGAAGTGACCGCGTTGCCGAGCCCGGTGGCGAACATATGGTGCGCCCATACGCCGAAAGAGAGCAGGGCGATCGCTACGCTCGAGGCCGCCACAAAGGGATAGCCGAAAATCGGCTTCCGCGAAAATACCTGGAAGACCTCCGACAGCATGCCGAAGGCAGGCAGGATGACGATATAGACCTCCGGGTGGCCGAAGATCCAGAACAGATGTTGCCATAACAACGCCGATCCCCCGCCCGCGGTAGTGAAG
>DASZOW010000551.1:0-4389 GCA_035550615.1 Puia sp. | reverse complement strand
GTCCTGGAAGTTGAGATCTACTGTTACAAAGTTATCCTTCTCAGGGCAATTGGATACGTATTTAAAAGCATTTTCAACAAAGGGTATCAGCAGCAGAGGGGCGATGGAAAATTTGCCGGTGGACGTGCTGACATGATAATGGGTCCGGATGAGATCGCCCTTGCGCAGCTTCTCCAATTGGATATAATTGTCCAGGTAACCTATTTCCTTTTCGATGGGTATGACATCGGCATTGCATTCATAGAGCTGATAACGGAGCATATCGGCAAATTTCACCAGGGTATGACCGGCGAAATCCGGGTCCTTCCTGATAAGGACATAGATGCTGTTGATGGCATTGAACAGGAAGTGCGGGTTCATCTGGGATTTGAGAAAGCGCAGCTCACTGTCCGTCTTCTCTTTTTCCAGCAGGGCCGTCCGCCTGTCGGTACGTATCTTGTCCCGTATGGTTTTGACAGCCACCGCCAGGAAGGAACAATAAAAATTCCCCGTCATCAGATAGGAGATCTCCCTGCCTGATGGCGTTATCTGCGGTAGATGCAGGCTTGCCTGGATCGCCATCATAAAGGCAAAGATGACCCCGGAAGAGAAAACCAGCACAGCCAGGTAAAGCAGGGTAAAAAGAAGATAACGCCGGCGGTTGAAGTATTTTGGCATCAGCCAATAAACAGTCAGGTAGGCGCTGCAGGCCTGCCCGATGAACCAGGCGGTGGTATAAAGCGCCGCCTTTCCGTAAGTGTTCCCGTACTGATAGGCGGAGAATGGGATCCAGAATATAAAATAGATCGCCCAACAGACGATATGCCATTTATACCTGGAAAGCAGGCGGATCATAGTCAGCATTTTTTGCAAAATACCTTTTCATGGACGATCCGGCAATAATTATCCATGAAATACCGGAATGTAGGGATCAAAGTACAATTTCCCCTTATATCAGGTCAACCCTATCTCATAGTGCAGCTCTGGTATCTCCACATCGGTGAACCCTTTCCGGATCAACCTGTCCTTAAAAGCCTGCTGCACGTCATATTCCCCATGGACGATAAACAGCCGCTTCACCTGTCCGGGTTCCTGGGAGGATAAGAACTGGCTGAGATCTTCATAATCTCCATGGGCGCTCATGCTGCGGATGCTGCCCACCTCTGCATGGACCTCATGGAGGACACCGTAGATATGCACCTCCCTTGCCCCGGCCATGAGGCGACCGCCGAGGGAATTGGGTTCGCAATAGCCGACGAGCAGGATGGTGTTACGGCTATTTTCTATGTTATTGCTGATGTGGTGCTTGACGCGTCCGGCATCGGCCATACCGCTCGCCGAGATGATGACGCAGGGATCGTTCTTATAGTTGAGCAGCTTGGATTCTTCTACTGTCTTGATGTATTTGAGCCCGCGGAAGGCAAAGGGGTCGTTGTCTGTTTCGAGGACCTTCCTGATCGTCTTGTTGAAATAGCGGGGATAGGATTTGACGATCTCGGTGGCGGCCACACTCAGGGGGCTGTCGACATAATAATCCAGCTCGGGCAGCCGGTTCTCGTTTTCCAGCTCGTTTAGTGCAAATAACAATTCCTGTGTACGGCCGACGCTGAAAGCGGGGATGATCAGCTTGCCTTTCTTCTGCAGACAGGTTTTGGTGATCCAGTCCAGCAACATGTCTGGCGTCGTGGCCACGGGGTCGTGCAGGCTATTGCCATAGGTCGACTCGATGAGGATATAATCGGCCTGGCGGAAGGCCTCGGGGGAACGCAGGATGACGTCCTTGTAACGACCTACATCGCCGCTGAAGGTGATGCGTGTCTCTTTGCCCTCTTCGGTGACGTTCAGATGGACGGCGGCGCTGCCGATGATGTGTCCGGCATCGGTGAACATGACCTGTACATTCTCATCGATGGGATGCCAGGTGTCGTATTCGACGCTGACAAAACGATCCGCGGCTCTTTTGGCATCGTCTTCCGTATACAAGGGTTGCAGATAGGGCTGGCCTTCTGCTTTCCGCCGTTTGTTAGCGTATTTTATTTCGTCTTGCTGGATGCCGGCGGAATCTTCGAGGAGGATGCCCGTGAGCTCGCGGGTCGCGGGCGTGCAGTAGATCTTCCCCTCGAAACCATCCTTCACCAGTTTCGGGATGAGGCCGCTATGGTCGATGTGGGCGTGAGAGAGGATGAGGGTGTCGACCTGCGCGGGTGTGAAGCCCCAATTTCGATTAAGCACATCCGTTTGTGCGCCCATGCCCTGGAACATGCCGCAGTCGAGCAGGTACTTCTTCCCGTTATTCAATGTGAGCAGATGTTTCGATCCGGTGACGACGCGGGCCGCGCCATGGAATGCCAGTTTCATATTTTCCAATTATGTGGTAAATGTAACAAAAAGCCAGTAGAGCTGCTATGGCGGAAATCATTATGCCGACGGTTTATAAACGGGTAATATGTTTTCGAGTGGCCGTTTTGGGTAGCAAAAAGATGTACTTTGTCGATTCACTAAACCAATTCGTATGATCATGTTTCTACTTAGGAGAAGGTGCGGTATCCCTATGGTGTCTTTCCTATTCATCTTGTTACCGGCGAGCGGGCGGCTGGATGCCGCGCCACATCCGGTGCGAGTGGGCGACCGGCTGTACTTTACTCCGGCCTGCCCGATCATCGCGCAGAATTTCAACACGACTTACGACGTCAACGGCGCTACGTCGGATCCCAGTTCCGTGGGATGGTACCTGGATGCATCCAGGGTACCGAATGCGGTCTATTTTTCCGTGAAATCGCATCGCATCAAGGCGCAGACGCTCGGGGGCGAGGGCGTCTGGTATTCCCAGGTCTTCAACATCTCCGGTTATACCGGTGTCCAGGTGGATGCGAAGATCTCGTCGGAAGGGTCGTTCACCAGTTCGGAATATGTGAAAGTCTCGTATAAGCTGGACGGTGGGCCAGAGACGCCCATTGCGACCTATACCGGAAGCTTCGGGACGCCGATGGTGACGTCGCCGCAGATGACCGGCAACACGGTGCAGATCGTCATCCGGCTGTACAATGTGTCTGCGGGGAATAACGATTATTATATCGAGCAGTACGATGTATTCAAGGAGGTAGGGCCGTGTACGGTCGCCGGCATTCCGGTGTCGGCTTCGGCGAGTAATTCGGGGGTGCTGACTTGCGCCCATCCCCAGACAACGTTGTCCGCTTCTACGACGGCTACCGGCACGACTACCTATAGCTGGACGGGGCCGAACGGGTTTACCGCCACCGGCGCTTCGATCACTGCTTCGACGGCGGGGACGTATACGGCGACGGGTACTAATCCGGCGGGTACGGGGACAGCAACCGTAGCTGTAACCGCAAACAATAGCGCACCTGACCTGACAGCAACGGGAGCATCGCTGGGATGCGCCGCCAGCGGCACGATCACCGCTACCTCTTCGGTACAGAACGCCACCTACAACTGGACGGGACCAGCAGGCTTTTCGTCTTCCTCGGCAAATCCAACGGTCACCACAGCGGGCACGTATACCGTCACGGTGACGAATCCTGTCACAGGCTGCACTGCGACGCAGCCGGTAACCGTCACTTCGGGCATATCCTCTCCATCCGTTTTCTGGCTGGAAGACTTTACGCTGCCCGACGGTACGACCTCCGACACCGGCGCCACCGCCTGGAGAGCAGCCACCAACGGAGTCGGTACGTATTCGGTAGAGAACGATGAATTCAAGACCTCTTTCAGCGGCCAGGCAGAAGGCGTATGGACCTCCGGCATGATTCCCATTGCAGGCAAGACCAATACGGTCCTGAGCGTTCACCTGCGAAGCGAAACAGCGTCCAGCGGCGACTTTTTCGAAACATCGGATTATATGCGTGTCTATTATAAGTTGCGCAACGGCTCCGAAACGCTGGTATATGAGGATCTCGCCGGCATCGGCAATACTACTACGGGAACCAGGGATACCACTATCGCTGCGTCGATACCGGCCGGCGATTCGGTGCAGGTCATCATCAAGACCAATAATTCGGACCCAACGGAACGGTATTATTTCGACAATGTACAGCTGACAGGTGTCAGTGGCGTCAATGCGCTCGCGTCTTCCAGCGGAACGCTCACCTGTATCAATGCATCGGTGACGCTCACCGGCAGTTCGACGACGGCAGGCGCAGTTTACAACTGGACAGGTCCCGGCGGTTTTACATCTTCTTTACAGGATCCCGCTGTTTCGACCCCGGGTATCTACACCCTGACCGTGACGATAGGTGGATGCGCTGCACAGGATACGGCCCTGGTATCTCAGAACATTGCGACGCCTGGTGGAGTAACGACCACGGCCGATCCGGCCACGGCCCAGATCACGTGCGATCACCCCACCGTTCTGCTGACGGGCAGATCGACCACGGCAGGCGTGACGTATAG